>JABXGS010000240.1 GCA_016550425.1 archaeon | reverse complement strand
GTTTGGCAGGTGTATCAGCACCCAATGGCGAATTGTGTTTGGGCACAAATCCAAGTATGGTAGAGTCCCGAGTTACGTTCTCTTTTTGGATCCTGATTTGATATAGACACGTGGTACCGAAAATGAGCTACGATAGAGAGCCTGTTGAGGCAACAGTCGCAGACCTGCGACCCAGTATGAAAAGTTTGAACATCACCTTCAAAGTCGTCGAAAAAGGCGAAGAACGCGAAGTCACCTCCCGCAAAGACGGGGAAACCCATCGTGTTCTTGATGCTGTCGCCGGTGACTCCACTGGCACCGTTATTCTTAGTTTGTGGGACGATATGATCGACACCGTCGAACAAGACAAAAGTTACCGCTTAGAAAACGGTTACACCAGCTTGTTCCAAGGCCACCTCCGATTGAACATCGGACGCTATGGTGAACTAAAAGACACAGACAGTGAAATCGAAGAAATCGACATGGACAACGATCTCTCCGCTGCCGAACACGAACGCCCCCCACGCCGCTATGGCGGCTATAGTCGGGGTTATAGTGGCGGTGGTGGTGGTTATCGTCGTGGTGGCGGCGGTTCACGCCGTGGCGGACGAGACCGAGATCGCGGTCGTGGTCGATACTAATCTACGAACACACACGGAGGCACAGCCACAAAATATTCTGGCATGACCTCCCGTTTTCTTTTTTTAAAAAAGCCTGCAAAAATCCTAGGAAAAAGGTGTTAGTTCGATTCACGATCAATTCGTGACCATTTGAAGCCACGAGACCGGCGAACAGGTGGATTGCGACGGTTTGGGATTCGTTTGTTTCCCTTTGAATCTTGTGATGATGAGCGAGACTTTGAGGATAAATTCCGTTCGGTATTTACTTCAGAGATTGGGTTGACTGCTGGTTCGAGTTTTCCGTTTCGTCCCAGACTGACTTGTAATCGTCCTTGAAATAGACCTGATTGCCCCCCAATGATCCGAAACGCCTTCCCATCTTCAATTTGGGTAATCTCTTCATCCCATAATGTTAAGAGCATAACACCGGTTTCATCGCCGATAAGCACATCGGCAACTTGATGGTTGGAGCCATCACTGCGGCTTTTGACCTTCCGGATGGCTTGGGTTTTTAGAACTTGAAATTTAATCGTGATTCCTCGTTGATAGGGCTGGAGATGGACGAGTTTCTGTGCTTGCTTACTTGACACAACAATGACCTTTCGTGAGGTTGCTGATCTGCGAGTCCAAAAAGCCGCCGTGACCCACAGATACACCACACGCGAGTAAGTAGCTAAGAGCCGCGAAACTTTCGAATAACAGACCGAAAGACTGATTCTCGAAGCCCCTTAAATATCTACCCCGTTATTCAGATGCTGAATCCTTGCTGTTCATTCTGAGTCCTTTATTTCCTCACCCGGTGTGATGATCACCTTTTTCTGACGCCGTCGCCAGACAAGGAAACCGCCAACCACCAAACATAACCCGATAGCCCACGGGGTGACTAACAAGACCATCGGCAGCTCATCATCATATGGTGGTGGGGGTGGTCCATTATCGGGATTATTGTCAACGCGAATGTTGTCAATCCATTGGTGAGAGGTCGTGTAATTGTGCCAGAATGAGATAAAGAAAAATGCGGAGGCACTGAAAGTGTTTTCGTGAACGGGCCAATTATCGATAAAGATCTCGTTGGTCGTCCGATTCAGCCAGACATAGAGGTACCCGTCGTAGCGGCGGACGATTTCAACGTGCATCATCTCATAAATCGATCGTGAATCATCTCCCAGTGTTGTGTTTTTGTAGCCATCCATGATTCGACGAACATTGTTCTCCATGAGCACGAGTTGATATTCACCCCTTTCTGTTCGCAAGTAATATCCATTGCTGGGATAATCGAGATTGGCCACATCGAGTGCGATGAAGAAGACCTCCCAACCACCGTGCAAGTACGTGTCCCACGAATAGATGTCAAAACTCCAGAAACCATAGGCATTGGTACTGGCACGAGATGCGTAATTTTGATAATCACCTGTGGCGTAGAGCCGATCTTGTGGATACCCCTCCGGCACCATTGTGAACCCTCCAATGTATACAGTCCAGTCCTCGAGAGTTCCATCGAACTCCTCAATCCATTGGAGAATCGCGATGCGGGAATCAGGGATTGTAAATCTCACAAAAAGCAATGTAGCTAGAAACAAAACCGGGAAAAGCAGCCTTTTCTTCACGTACAAGCCCTCCAACCTGACAGGAAATATGTTATCGTCTCTTTTGTGTTGGTTTGATTTAAGTGGCTGTGAGTTATTGGGGTCATAAAAGTGCCGAAAAAAAGTAAAAATCGTCTTATTTGTAACCCTGCCCCGTATTATTCAGGTAGTTGGAGGGTGTCCCAGAACGCTTCGTTAAGTCCGGGATAGAATCGATGCTGATAATGGATGATTTGTTTGACGGAAACAACCCCGGGAGCCGCTCTGACGGCTCTGATGAGTTCAGGGGTCTGGCTCATGTATTCAAGCAGAAACAAGGTAAAAATCACCGGCTCTGAGGCACTAGCAAAAGTGTACCAGATTTCCAAGGGATATCGCTGTTGCAACCACTCCACAAGCGCCCATCTCGCATCCGAGCCCCCCTGATACCCTATACGGACTAAAAACCGAGTATACCCCGTTGCCGCCACATCTGAATCAATGCGCGCATGAAAACACGCCAGGTTGGACAGCCGATCGCCTACGCCTTTGGCTTTCACCCAAAACTCAGAAGTGGATCCCTCACGAAGAAGTAACTTATCGAGAATCCGCCGTACCCGTCGAGGGCTAAATCCCGAACGTTGACTGATTTCCTTGATTTGCATCCGCAAATCATGCCTGAGGCACGCCAAGACATGCACATCTTCAGGTTTGAGTTCGCATTTTTGGCCCCGTTGAACGACGAGCGTATGAAACTCAACTTCCGATATTTCTGGTTGTTCATGAAGAAAGTTGGTGAGTTCATCCAAGCCCTTAGACCCCTTATACATTCCCCAACAGAGAAGATCCCCATCAGCAAGAATGGTTATTATGTCAATCATAGGACACGCGCCAAGCCGGTTCAGAAGGGCTTCGTTAGTCGTTGAGTCTGTGGTGGTGAGAAACGCCCAGAAGTATTCAGCATCCAGCATGGCCAGCGACGGATAAATCGTGAACCGAAGAATCACCTTGTTTTCAAGGAGGCGATCATAGCGTTTTTTCACCGAGGTAACCGACAGATTCAGCCTCCGAGCCAAAGCATGGAACGAAATCCGACCGTTTTCTATCAATGCCATGACAATATCCTTATCGATTTGGTCCACACATACCACCAAGAAACCCAAGCATCACTCCTACACGCTAATAGGGTAAATAGTCAGCGGTGTAATTCTCTTTGAAAGATCAAATAAGACCAAAAAATAGTTCTATAGTCGACTACGCTGACTCCTCGAGTTCCTCTCCAGGCGTAATCTCCACCTTCTTTTGGCGGCGCCGCCACACCACCAAAGCACCCACGACCACACATAAGCCAATCGCCCAAGGGGTTACCAACAGGACAATTTCAAGACCGGACCCACCAATAAGAGGGGGTGGAGGAGGAGGTGGTCCATTTTCGGGATTATTGTCCACTTGAATGTTGTCAATCCATTGAGTATAATTGTGGCGCATTCTGATACCAAAATAAGAACAAGTCGTAGGGCAAGGGCCCGGATGAAGGGTTTCGTTGGTTTGGAAGGAAATTCCCGTTTCGGGCTCATCTCCTGTATAGTTGAGCCACACATACAAATGTCCCTGAGGTGTTCGGACGATGTCTACATGAACCATCTCAATAATGTGAGGCCCATATAAGGGCTCTACAAACCCACCATGGTAGGAGATGATACCATTCATGACTTTTTGGAGTTCGTACTTGTGCGGTTTTGCTACATCACCCCCATACCAAGTCTCCTTGTATTCTATTTGGTAGGAATTGAGTGGATCTCCTGAAGATGCGAAGCCGTCAGCGAGGAAAAAAATAGTATAACGCCTATGGTTATCATTTTTAACATAATATATGTCGAACCGCCACCAGCCATAGGCGACGTCACTTTCATGGAAGATGAAACTTTCAAAGCGGTTTGTTGCAGTGAGCCGACCGTTATCAATGGCAAAACCTCCACGTAAGGTTGTCCAGTTATCGAGAGCATCGTCACCAGTGAAGGTTTCACCCCATCTAGGTGTCGCAGTGCTTGAATCGGGAACTGTAAATGTGACGCAAAGCAATGCCATGAACAGCATTGCTGCGAAGCACAGCCTTCTTCTCATTCAGAGACCCTCCAACCTGAGCCATATTGACTAGTATTGTATATATCTGTTCGGATTTCATCGGCAGCTATGGTAGCTTGTGACCTGAGATATTCGGTACTTCCTGGCATTTAAGCCACGTTCACCGGTTCAGGGCAGAAACAGGACAAACTGCATGGAATTTAGAATATTTTGTTTCCTAAGGAGGAACCAAAAGAGCCAGGATTGACTTGCACTTGAAGAAAATGGGAATACCAGGGACGTGGATGCCGCCCTGGTATTCGTGTCCTATGCGGATGGAGTGTGTATTTTTGAAAACATTCGACTCGGGTAACTATTCTTCGTGAAGGCTCAGTGTGAGAATCTGGATCGATAATCAACCTGATGACATTATTCTTTGAGTTCTTCTCCTGGTGTTATGTCCACTTTCTTTTGGCGGTGTCGCCAAACTACTAATCCTCCTACTACTAAGCATAAACCAATAGCCCAGGGCGTTACGAGCAGGACTTCCGGCGGAATTTTATTAATTGTTTCAGTGTTTAAAGCGGGGTCAATGGGATCTGGTCCGTTCTCTGGATTGTTATCAACGCAAATGTTGTCAATCCATACCTGCTGATGGTGGTCAAGAACGATGTCAAAATAGGCAGAGGTGGTATGACTGACATCATAAGTGTCAAAGAAGATATGGTTCGTTGAGTAATTCGCCCAGACATACATGTACCCATCATATCTTCGAACGATGTCAAAATGCATCATGATATGAATTTGATCGTACAAAGTGCCATTACGAAACCCATCCAAGTAATGTGGTTCATAATCCATCGTTTTCATTATTTGATAGAAAAAGGCCCAGCCCTCAAGACAATATCCATTTTGTGGGCGATCCCAGAGTATATCCTCAGAAGCAATAAAGAATACGTGCCAGCTCAGATGGTAGTCAGTTCTGATGAAATACACATCGAAGCTCCAATACCCATAGGAGTTCGTACTCTCATGGCGCATGACGTTTATTTCACGGTTTGTTCCCGAGACTCGGCCGTCCTCAATAACAAATCCGCCTTCAACTATCGTCCAGCCATCTAAGACGCCATCATCAAAGTCGTCCGTCCATTGGATACTCGCGGAGCTTGATAGTGAGAATTTACCGATGCTCAAAAGCAGAAGCAGCATCAGGACTGGAATTATTACGAAGCGTTTTCGCATGACATACACACTCCAGAAGTGGCTTCCAAAAACTGAGGTCACTCCACTAAGGAGAAGTGTGTCTTCGTGGCATATTAACCCGTGTTTGGTGATCGGTTTACAAAGTGAACGCTACTTATAAGGCGCTTGGACGGTTTGTCAACCGAGGAGGTGTTGCCAGAACCGTTCGTTTAATCCTGGGTAGTAATGGTGGGCAAAATAGACGATGGGTCGAACGGATACCACATCTTCGAGTTCTTTGATTCGTTTGATGATTTCAGGTGAATAATTGGCGATGTCGACAAGGAACATCGAAAAGAGGACTGGCGCCGAAGCACTGGCGTGGGTAAACCAGTATTCCATGGGATATGTTCGTTTTAGAAGGGCGACGATGGATCGGCGTGTTTCATCGCCACCCTGAAACTCGGTGCGGGCATAGAATCGGGTTGCCCCACCTTCGGCGACGTCACCATCGGTGCGGGTATGAAAACATTGTTGGGCGGTCCGATAGTCGCCAACGCCGTTTTCGTGGAACATTTGTTCGTCAGCAGAACCTTCGGTGCCAATTAATTCGGTGAGCAGTTTTCGGACCCGTCGTTGGGTCATCCCAGTGTTTTGGGCAATGTCTTTGATGGGCATGCGCACGTTTTCGCGCAGGCAGCGAAGGACTTGGAGTTGCATGGATGTGAGGGGGCAGCGCTTTCCTCTTTCGATTAAAATCGTATGAAATTCAACCTCACGGATATCGTCGAGCTCATGGAGGAACAAGGTGAGTTCGTCGAGTTCTTTGGGTCCGACGTATTTTCCCCAGACCATCACGTTGCCATCTGCTAGCAGATTGACATTGTTGATCATGGGGTAGGCACCCAGGAAATCGCGGAAGGTTTCGCTGGGTGGATGATGTTTCAATGTTAGGATAGCTGTGAAGAAGGAGGCGTCAAGCATGGCGTAGCTGGGGATGATGAAATAGCGGCGAATGACCTTCGCTTTTTCCATCTTGAGAATCCGGTTACGCACAGCTGTAACAGAGAGCCCCAGTTTTCGCCCGATAGCCCGGTAAGAAATCCGTGCGTCCTCTAATAATGTGTAAAGAATCTGTTTGTCAATTAGGTCCACGGGCATCCTTTGACCTCCCAAGCGCTACACTCTTTCACCTTATAGCGTAAATATGCAACCCTTCTCACCATTCAATAGGCTTTAGTGAATGACCCAGGCAAACGGAGAGAAAAACGTGTTGATGAGCCTCAAAGGTCTTAGTTATTTGGTGCCAATGGCAAAGACAATGGAGGCGTTAGCTATACCGGTTTCTTTTACTCGAACCTTCAACGCCTCTGCCTCTGTTAGGAGTTCAGGGGTTCGTTTGTGGGGCTCTAGGGACTGCAAGGTTTTGTCAACTCCCTTAATGAAAGACGCAATCATTGATGCGGATTTGGGGTTTTCACAGCCAAACCGGTCTTCACAGAACAAGCACTTCACATACCGTGAGGAATCTAGCAAAACAAGATCAGTGAAATGGAGGGCTTCCAGCTCAGCGACTATGGATCGTCGAAATAGGGTCTCGTGATGAGTAAGTCCTTTTAGCCGATCGATTTTGGCGGTCCAATGGTGCTCCAGAATATCAGTGTGTTGGGCTTCGCTCTGCGCGCCATCCTGATACATTTCCGAGACAATGAAATGTCCACCAGGCGTTAAGACCCGCTTAATCTCCGCCAATACAGCGGGGACATTTTCCAGATGGTGTAACGAATTCGCAATCGACACCGTGTCAAAGAATTCATCTTCAAAGTCCAGTTGTGTGGCATTCATTTCCAAAAAGCTAATTGTTTGATTTTGGAACCTTTTTCTGGCGTGAGCTAAGTCGTCTTGGTCTATATCAACGCCGACAAAGCTGTCGTAAGTCTTCAATGTCTTCATGAGTGTCTCAATGAAATTGCCTTTTCCAGTAGCCACATCCAAGACGGTTCCTCCCGTAATTGTCTTTAGATGGTCGGCAATTTCTCTAGCGCCCGAGGTTTCCAAGCCAGGTAATTCCGCCATGGTTAATTTCTGCACCTACTTAGCTTTGAATGTTCAGGATTTGAACTGAATGTGGACAAAGGATACCACCTTTAACCAGTCACTGAATCGCATCAGCATTCGAGTTTTAAATTTCCACTTCGGATTCTTGGAGATTTGACTAAACATGGGAAACCAGTCAATTACTTGAAGACGCGAGGACCACCTAGGGATTTCTTTCCAGGCATTCCCAAGCCCGAAATGCAGTTCAACCCCTTCGATGCCAAATGACCGAAACCGCCGTTTCAAGAGTCGAAGCCCGAACCGTGATGGCATGTCGAAGAGGAGTTCCCCTTCCGGTAGTTGTGTAGCCATGGTATCAAGAAGTGTGGCTACTTCTGATTCGGGGAAATAGTGAAAGAATCCACCTGCGAAGCAGAAAACCCCCTTTTCAGGAGACACTAAAATTTCTTTCAGCCAAGAGGGGGTGAAGGCGGATGTTCCTAAGTACCGATTGCGATCAGTTTGGGGGACTAACTTTTGACGATAAGCGATGGCGTCAGGTAAATCCAAATCATACCAAAGAAGCCGCCCATTATCTACTCGTGAAAAGGTCGTGTCCAACCCACACCCAATGTTTACGATTGTAGCGTCAGGATGTGAGCTGAGAAACGCTCTTATGGCATCATCAAAGATGCGAGCACGGATCAAAAAATTTAGCCCGTAAAATTCATCGATGAACGCTTCCATGGCTGCAAACTCAGCTTCTGACTCCGGATGCATGGCTCGTACTTGCTCTATTAATTGGACTGATTGCTCATCTATCAAAAGCTCTGGATAAAGGCGACTATACATGGCTCTCGCCCACAACGGGCCCACCATCGTCGATTCGAGGGTTACAGCAATGGAATCAGACATAGCGAAGCCAACTCTACACCTACGAACCTAGCCGCGATACAAATACCTATACCATAACGCTGCAATTTATCCAAAATGCGATCTTTAAACTTGAAATGCGTCATCTCGAAGCAGTGGCATTTGAGTGTAATTCGAGTTCAGCGTTAGATGTTTATGTTGAAGGCTTTGATTCGAGTATAAAGGACAGCCCGATGCCCGCAAAGAAAAACGCTAAAAATCCCAGTAGCGCTCCATAGGTGAACCCGGCGCTGATATATCCGTCCAGCGTCAGATCGCCTATGGCAAGGGCAAGTCCAACCACCAACAATGCTCCACCAACACCTAACAACAAACTACCGATATATTGGCGCAAAGTACTCCCTCACCTGCGAATTCACCAAACCCGTATATAAAATTCCTTTTTTTAGCGACCAAGGGAAAACTCCCAAAAAAACAGCCACCCTAGACGCAGCGATGGACAACTCTAGCACTCTACGCCATGCTCTCAATACTCTTCATCACCAATATACACGTGAGTCAGAGTTAAAGAGGAAAGTTGCAATATTAGATGCTTATGTTGGTATTATTAACTGGAGCCTTTGGAAATATCGGAGAAAGTACATTGTTAGCTCTGTTCGAACAGAACCATACGATACGATGCTTTGATTTGCCCACAAAAAGAAACGAGCAAACCGCAAAGAGATTGCAAAAGTATGGCGAATTTGAAACTGTTTGGGGTGATATTCGAGATACTGAAACAACACAGAACATTGTCAAGGACATCGAGTGCATCATTCATTTAGCCGCCATCATTCCCCCTCAAAGCGAAAGGAACCCCGAGTTCACCACTGCCGTAAATGTAGGCGGAACAGTGAGTCTAATAGAAGCTGCCGAAGCCTTACCGGTCAAACCGAAATTCATCTTAGCCAGTTCAATCTCTGTATTTGGACCTACCATGCATCTCCCTCCACCACGAAACGCCGACGATTCCCTGAACCCCACTGACACCTATACCACCACAAAAGTCAAATGCGAAACGGCTCTCCGAGCCAGTGCACTTCCCTGGACAATCCTCCGTCTAGTAGCTGTCCCCCCCTTACATATCGGTGGTGAAATGGATCCGATGTTATTCGAAATACCACTCGACCAACGCATCGAATTCGTCCATACCCGCGATGTTGGCACTGCCTTTGCCAACGCGGTAACCACTGAGACCCTGAACAAAGTCTTACTCATCGGTGGCGGAAAATCCAGCCAAATGCTCCAACGCGATTTCATTACTAAAATGCTCACTGCCATGGGAGTCGGCATGCTCCCCGAATCTGCCTTTCGTGTCGCCACAAAACCTGAAGACTGGTTCTACACCGACTGGGTAGATACTACTGAATCCCAACACCTCCTCCACTACCAAAACCACACCTACGAAGAATACATCGACGACCTCAAACACATGATAGGCTTCAAACGCCACCTCGCACGCCTTCTCCGAGGCCAAGCCCAAAAACGCCTCCTCGCCCAATCCCCCTACTACAAAGAACCGAAGAATCCCTAAGCTCTACTGACCTAATTAAAAAAATAAGAGAAGAAAGGAAGACGATGCCTCCCATGACAAAAATGTTAAGCAATGCTGCTGTTAGGTCCCTGTTCTTCTTCGGCGTAGAATGAAAACAACGACGACAAGGATGACGATAACCGCTTTTACGCCTCCTGCAATCGCTATCACTTCAAGGAGGAGAGGTGGTGGTGTCACTCTACCCTTTTCACCAAGGTGAAAGCTGCTTGGTTATCACGAGTCACTAAGCCTTAAGTATATAAAGTCCAAACTCAGATAGGCTCCTCGGTGCTTACAATGAAAGCAGCAGTTTTTTATGGAGCTGGAAAACCCCTTAAAATTGAAGAGGTGCCAACACCAGAAGTTAGACCCAATGATGTTCTAATTAAAGTAGCAGCTTGTGGTGTATGCAGGACCGACTTACATTATCTGCACGGAACTCCGACATTCAAAAAGCCCCCGTTAATCCTTGGACATGAGGCCTCAGGGACCATAATTGAAATGGGTTCAGCTGTTGAAAAGTGGACTAAAGGAGATCGCGTTCTAATTCCGGCTGTTCTAAGCTGTGGATTTTGCGATAATTGTCGTTTAGGGCGTGAAAATATATGTCAACGACAGGAAATGGTGGGAAATAACATTGATGGCGCCTACGCTGAATACATCCGTGTTCCTGCCAAGGATGTGTTTCGTGTTCCCCAGTCTTTATCTTTGGAAGAAACGAGCATTGTTGCCGATGCGATTTCTACCCCATATCATGCTGTAAAGAACCGTGGAGAAGTTCGACCAGGTGATTTAGTAGCTGTGTTTGGGTGTGGTGGTGTTGGCATCAATGTGGTCCAAATCGCTGCTGCAGCAGGGGGCATCGTTTATGCTGTCGATATTGATGATAAGAAATTAAAACTGGCTGAAAAACTCGGTGCGTCTGTGACTATTAACTCGAAGGAAGAAAATCCTGTCAAACAGATTCGGTCGATAACAAAGAAGCGTGGTGTCGATGTCTCCTTTGAGGCAATTGGTATTCCTGATGTGATGAGCCAGGCACTAGCGGTTGTGAGATGGGGTGGTCGAATGGTTGTTGTTGGATACGCTGAATCCGACTGGACTGTTTCAGCTTCGCGGATTATGTTCCGAGAAGTTGAAATCCGCGGTTCTCTTGGTTGTCGTCCTGTTGATTATCCTCCCCTTCTGCAGATGGTTGAAAATGGCACCATTCAGCTTAAACCAATAATTGATAGCAAACGGCCACTTGAAGAAATCAATGAGGCATTCAAACTTCTTGAAGAAGGAAAGGTTTTGGGTCGGATTATCGTGATTCCCTAAGACACTCTCGCGAGTCTATTTTCCTTTCCATTTAGGTTTCCGCTTCTCTAAGAACGCTTTGAGCCCCTCTGAAGCATCTTCTGTATTCTTTAATGAATCTAGGTAGATCTCAGTGGATTTTTCAACAGCTTGCATGAAGGTAAGAGGTAAGCTCTCGTAAATTGCCCGACGAACGTAGCGGAGCATAACTGGGCTATGCGCTTTGAGTTTAGTAATAAATTCATTGACTGTGGTCTCTAACTGGTCAGCAGGTACAGCGTAGTTGATGAGACCAATCTGCATAGCTTTTTCAGCTGAAATACTATCTCCAGAATAAAGCAGTTCAAAGGTTCGTTTTTGACCAACCAAATGATGCATCGCCGCTGCGGCAATCGTGGGCACTGCACCAACTTGGATTTCCGGTTGACCAAACTTAGCTGAATCCGCTGCAAATACCACATCACAAGCGAAGGCTAGTTCACACCCTCCACCCAATGCGGATCCTTGAACTACAGTGATAACAGGTTTACCGACATCGATTAGGGCTTCAAAGACCTTGTTGAATGCTGCCAACGTTTTCGGTGCATGGTTCGGGAGGTGCTGTTCCACATCCACTCCGACTGAATAGAACCGATCACCAGCTGTTTTCAACAGAATGAAATTGACATCTTCGTTGTTCTTCATCTCCTGAAGAGCCTTTTGAAGTTCTACAAGTGTTTTCTTATCAAGAATATTCAGGGGCGGTCGATTCACCAAAATGGTCCCCACCCCATCAGACACTTCAATCCTGATATTAGAATAGCTAGAATTCATGGTGTTTCTCCTTTCACGCCTGAGTTCATCAGTGTCTGCAATATGACAAGAAAGAGACTTAAGTCTATTCAATCCCTATTAGTTAATCAGGTTGGCTGAGAACAATGTTGCTTGACGAATTAGAGAAAGATGGCTTAATTATAAACTTTAACAAGGTTCCTCAAACAAAACCCAAGCATCTGCCCAAAAAAGTTCTTATCTGGGATGAAACTCTCCGAGATGGTGAACAAACACCGGGAACAAGCCTTTTGATTGATGAAAAAATCGAAATTGCCAAGCTAATGGATGAAATGGGAATCCCTATTATCGCCGCCGGTTTTCCAGCAGTTTCAAAAGATGAGCAAGAGGTCGTTCGAAAACTTGCTGCAGAGGGCTTCAAACAAGCCAAAATTTGTGCTCCAGCTCGTGCAATCAAATCAGATATCGATATTGCCATTCAATCTGGAGCAGAAGAAGTTCCTATCTTCATTGCATTCAGTAATCTCCACTTGAAATACAAATTAAAAAAAACCCCAGAAGAGGTTCTCAACATCGTAACAGAATCTATTGAATATGCAAAAAAACATGGAGTCATTGTCGACTTTGTTAGCGAAGACACTTCGCGTACTAGCATTGATAACACAGTAAAGATTTTTAAAACTGCAGTAGAGGCTGGTGCTGACCGCGTTGTAATTACCGATACTGTGGGCTTCCTTAGACCTGAATCGATGAGATATTTGATCTCCCAAATCAGGGACCGCCTCTATGAAGAGGTTAAACGGAACATTCCCCTCTCAATTCATAACCACAATGACTTTGGATTGGCTACCGCCAACACACTAGCTGCAATCGAAGAAGGCGTCACTATTCCCCACGTCTGTGTAGCAGGGTTTGGAGAACGTGCAGGCAACGCTCCTCTCGAGGAAGTCGTCATGGCATTAGAATTCCTCTATGGCGTGCAAACAGGCATCAAAACCGAAAAAATTCAAGAACTTGCTGATTTAGTTGCGCAATCGTTTGCTATCCTTCTTCCTGTTCATAAAGCAATCACTGGCGAAAACGCTTTTTCACATGAAGCTGGCATCCATGTTCATGGCATCCTCGCTCACCGGCTCACATATGAGCCTATCCCCGCTGAAACGGTTGGACGCAAAACTGATTTTTACATGGGCAAACATACTGGGAGCCAGATTGTGAAAAAGAAACTCAAAGAGAAACATATCAAAGCAACCGATGAGCAGATTAATCAAATTGTTTCCCGAGTTAAAGAAACACACAAACTTCGAGACAAAGTCGAAATGCTTCGACAAGTACATAAAGCTGCAGAACTTCTCCGGGAAACCCGTCTGGGTTTGAAAGAAGACGAATTCTGGGATATCGTAAAAACGATTACTGGGAAAAATCCAAGAAGCAATTAATCACAAATATCGTAGGTAAAGTAAAGAAACTCTCGAAAAAGGTGAATGAAATCCCATCAAAAAGAGAGAAACTCACCGGTGAGGCAGTCAAAAGCGTTGCGAATTTAATGGCAGCTGCTGCAACAACGGCACCCAAATCAAAAGGGTTCGATGATCTTACCATTGAAATTGTATCTGGAGTAACAATCGAACAAATAGCAAAAGAAATCCAAAAAATGCGACAAGAAGATCTCACAAGCCAAACATTTTGGTTTCTGGAACCTGACGCTGAAGCCGTTTTAGAAAGTGCTGCTATCTTCCTAATTGGTATTCGGGCTAGGCGTCCTCCACTAACCCTGGATTGCCAAGCCTGTGGCTTCGAAACCTGCGCTGATTATGAAGAAGCCATTCGTCAAAACAAAACCACTGCTCTCTGTGCCTTTAAAATCCTAGATTTAGGCATCGCTCTCTCTTCTGCAATAACAGTAGCAGCCCAACACTTCATAGATAACCGGATGATGTGGTCCGTTGGGATGGCTGCACAACGATTAGATCTAATAAAAGGCGACTTAGTCCTTGGAATTCCCTTAGCTGCAAAGGGTAGTAATCCCTTCTTTGATCGTTACCTGCGATTTTTCCTTCAACGCGCCCGAGACCAAGGAAAAAATCTCACTCAAGTGCTTCGTGATCAAGGATTCAATGTTTAGAGCGAGCGGTCCCAAGATTCATCAAAGTTAGAATTTGTAACCAGCTGCTTAAGCATTCGAGAAATTCGACGACCTAGGACCGTTGCTGTAATAACACGTGCATCATCTTCTGAATGTTTGACTAGCTCGTTCTTCTCAAGCAACGAGACATGATGGGTTATCACAGCTGGTGAATCACCACCTGCCTGAGGCTGTAAAGATTTCAAATATTGTCGTAGCGCTTTATTCGTACCAAAATCACGATCAGATAAGAATTCTAATATTGCCACACGTGAAGGGTGAGTAATCGCTGAAAGTAAACCTCGAACCCTTTCAGAATACCAATTTGTCATTAGATGAACTCCCTAATTATTTTGTGCATACATATAGCAGTTCTTTCCATTGAAGTTAAATGATATACCATCATTATAAAACATTTTTGCAAAAACTCTTAAGGAAATTATTCCCAGTACCGACCGAAGAAAAAACTCCTATCCAGTGCTTTGGCAGGAAGATCCCTATGTTTGATAAATTCAAAGAGTGGTACGAAAACCGTCACGACTATGCAAAGGCATGGAAAAAACAAACGGGCGGAAAAGTACTCGGTTATTTTTGCACTTATGTTCCAGAAGAGCTCCTTATTGCAGCCGATATCCTTCCCGTTCGCATTTTAGGTAGCCACGAGGCACAAGATGTAACCGAGCCCCATATCTTTGGAATGTTTTGTCCCTTTTGCCGTGACTGTTTAGCTCAAGGTTTGAAAGGTCGATTTGATTACCTCAATGGCATCATGATTGCTCAATCGTGTCTTCATATACGCCAAACGTACAATAGCTGGGTCAAACACGTTCCACAAGAGTTCAGCTATTACATGTATATGCCCCATGGAATCCAAACCCCCCATGCCTATCCTTATTTGCGGGGTGAATTGGAAGAAGTCAAGAAAGCTTTGGAAAAATGGATAGGACGCTCCATTTCAGACAAAGACATAGATCGGGGCATTGAGGTGATGAACAAAAATCGACAATTAATGAAACAAATCTATGAGTTTCGGAAACAGGACAATCCACCGCTGACCGGGCTCGAAGCGATGTACATGGTTGTTTCCAGTCAAATGGTCGATAAAGAGGAGCACAATCAAGCACTAGAAGCCGTGCTCAAAGAACTACCCAATCGAAAACTTGACAGAAACACAGGAACCCGCCTTATGATTATCGGTAGTGAAGACGACGATACAGAATTCGTGAAAATGGTTGAGTCGTTAGATTCTACACTGGTCGTTGATGAACACTGTACAGGCACCCGATACTTCTGGAACAAGGTTGAACCCCAAGAAGATCGATTAGCTGCCTTAGCTATACGATACATTGATCGACCTCCTTGTCCCAGTAAGGATTGGCCTGATCGAAGACGATTCCCACACATTTTGCAAATGGCTAAAGATTACAACGTTCAGGGAGCTCTTGTTATTCAACAGAAATTCTGTGATCCCCATGAATTAGACATGCCATCATTGAGAGCAATGCTCGAAGAAAATGGTATTCCAACCTATTTCTTAGAATTTGATGTAACCGTGCCAATTGGACAGTTTAAGACACGCGTTGAAGCGTTTCTGGAAACGTTTGCACTCCCCGATCTGTTTTAGGTGATGAAAATGACTGAGAATAAATATCAAACGAAACCTTTGGATATCTGGAATGAAGGGAAAGCTCTACGACAGCAATACTATGAGAATTATGCAAAAGCTCATGAAAAAAGGGGAATCCGGTGGGCAGGTGGGGCCTGGGCTTATAGTGCGGTTCCCGCTGGTCTAGGTGACGATGTGTGGAGCCTCACTGGTGAACCATATGGGGCATCAGTTGCGTTCAACAAAGAATTCGCAGCTAAATGCCAAGAAGCGATAGAAGCGAAAGGATTTGCTCGAGATTTATGTGCGTATTTGAGAAATTATCTTGGTTCAGTTGTATTAGATAAATACGTTTTCGGTGGCAAATTTCCCAAACCAGATTTCATGTGGACAACTCATATTTGTTGTAGTCACGCGAAATGGTACCAAATCGCTAGCGACCTAGAAGGCGGTATACCCTTCTTCTGCATTGATGTAAGCACAGGATTATTTCAGGATTTCAACGAACGGCGTCGAGAGTACGTGGTTAATCAATTGCTGGATGGCATCGATTGGCTCGAGAAGACCACTGGTCGAGACTATGATGATGAAAAACTAATCCAAGCAGTCTACAACGAATGTGAGGCAACCGCTCTTTGGGCAGAGATTTGCGTATTGAACAAAACCATTCCAGCACCTCTCGATGAGAAGACAATGTATTCACTCTATGTGTTTGGAACCATTATGAAACATCGCCCCGAAGTTGTTGCATTCTATAAAAAGCTTCGTGACGAAGTTCAAGATCGAGTCGATAACAAAATCGCAGCAGTAGGTAATGAACAACGCCGGGTCATTACGGACACCCAACCCCCTTGGGGCTTCCTCGAGGTTTTTCGATACCTTGAATCATATGGTGTGGTGTCAGTAGGATCGCTTTACACTTTTGCATTGATTGGGGCATGGGAAGTGAAAGACGATGGAACTTGGGGCCCCAGAACAACCCCTCAGGAGCAAGGAATTGACATTACAACCAGAAAGCAAGCACTTGAGGTTTTAGCTGATTGGACCCATTCTCGACCTGAATGGCAGCATTTCTATTCCGCCCATGAAAAAAGCGACATGATGCTCCGCATTGTACGAGAATGGAACGTTGATGGCGTTATGTTGCATTACAATCGTGGATGTGAAGGTTTATCATTGAATATCGCAGAGAACCGCCTCGCTTTCAAAGAAGCAGGCATCCCTGTTCTTCCCTTCGAAGGTAACATGGGTGATGAACGAGAGTTCGACTTAGAACGCACCAAGAAGGCCGTGGATTCCTTCTTGGAATTATTAGGAGTCAAATAGGAGGTAGACAAAAATGATTACTGCAGGAATTGACTTTGGCGCAAAGAACGTGAAAGTCGTCATCCTCAATGATGGTAAGATAGTTGGAAAGGGAACTGCACTAACAGGCTTTGATTTGAAAATTGCAGCTAAAGATGCCTCAGAGATGGCTCTCAAGGCAGCAGGATTAAAACTCGAAGACATTGCACACATCACAGAAACCGGAATTGGTCAAGGATCAGTTGAGTTTGCTAAGGATAGTATCAGCGAAGTCGGAGCAAATGCAAAAGCAGGCATCAAATTGTTATCATCAGCCCGGACCATTATTGATGTAGGAGCAGAGGAAGCTCGGGCAGTCAAATGTAATGAATCCGGTGCTATGGAAGACTTTGTCGTGAATGAACGATGTGCTGCGGGAGCAGGTGCATTCGTTGAAGCTATGTCACGTGCACTCGAAGTTGAACTAGAGAAAATAGGTCCAATGTCTTTAGAAGCCACTGAAGCAGTTCCTATGAATGCTCAATGTACTGTTTTCGCTGAATCAGAGGTGGTATCATTAATTCATGCTAAGACACCAAAGGCGAACATCGCCCGTGCAATACACGATGCGATTGCTGAACGCGTAGTCTCGATGGTGCGAAGGTTGGGGATAACAGAAGACGTCCTCTTGGTTGGAGGATTAGCCTATGATGTTGGCTTCGTCGATTCAATGAAACGAGGATTAGGCACGGAGGTTCACGTACCCGAGTCTCCCGAATATGTGAGTGCCTATGGCGCTGCCCTAGTGGCCCAAGAAAGAGCAAAGAAGTGATGAAAATGACAAAAAAGGAATTTTGGAGATGGCCTGAATATCGTCATACCGTTGAGGGCATCGACCCTAAGAAAGGGAAGGTGATTAGTGGAGGAGTTGATATTGGGTCTGTTAGTTCAAAGACGGTGATCATGGTTGATGGAGAAGTCTTTGCACAAAGCGTCATGCGAACCGGGTCCAGTAGTCCTGATAGTGCTGAACGGACGATGAACTGGGCTCTGGAGGATACCGGACTTACCCTCAAAGACGTTCAATATGTTGTGGGAACGGGTTATGGTCGGGTCAATATTCCCTTTGCACAAAAAGCCATAACAGAAATCGCATGCCATGGACGAGGAGCAACCTTCATGTGGGGACCCACGGTCCGAACTGTTCTGGATATGGGAGGTCAGGATTGCAAAGCCATTCGCGTTGATGAAAAAGGAAAGGTTCAAAACTTTCTCATGAATGATAAATGCGCAGCAGGAACTGGTCGCGGCATGGAAGTATTTGCTGATTTATTATCGGTTCCCATTCAAGAAGTCGGAGATCGGTCCTTTGCGGTAAAAGAAGAACCCCAATCCGTGAGTAGCACTTGTGTAGTATTTGCCAAGTCAGAAGCTGTTGGACTGCTTCGCAGTGGATGGTCTAAAGACGAGGTTCTCGCCGCTTATTGCCAAGCCATGGCTCATCGAGTTGTTGACCTGCTAAATCGAGTAGGCGTTGAGAAAGAATTTGTCATTACTGGTGGGATTGCCAAAAATATCGGAATAGTTAAACGCGTTGAAAAAGAGCTAGGAATTCAAGCTCTCAAACCAGACCAATGGCGCGATGACCCACGATTTGACCCTATGCTAGCAGGGGCTGCAGGAGCAGCGCTATTTGCCAGAGTACTCTATGAACGCTCCCAAGGGTAAAGCTAGATCATCTAGGTGAAAGTGTTGATTGCAAATTACGGGTATAAGGATGGTTCCGGGGAATATTTCATAACGCTGGATACGGACAAATGTGATGGGTGCGGGAAATGCGTGGATATTTGTCCCGAATTTGTACTAGAAGTAATTCCAAACGAGTTTGATATCGAAGATGGCAACATTATGGGTGTCCGAGAGGAACATCGACACAAACTCAAATACAGTTGTGCCCCATGTAAATCAACAAGCGCAGACGTCCAACCACCTTGTGCTAATGTTTGCCCAACCCAAGCAATCACTCATTTCCTTAGTAACGCAAAAGGACAGGTCCTCTAGTCACGATACAATCGTTATTAATTCCATATTTCCTGTTCCCGAGAACCACCAAGAAGGTAGAACCCGATGGTTAAACTGACAATAAATGGAATTGAAGCGGAGGTTGATGAAGGGTCAAATATCCTTACTGCCGCGGAATCTGTGGATGTGTACATTCCTCGCTTGTGTTATCACCCGGATTTAGCATCAGGTGTAGGAACGAAGACCACAGATAGCATCTTCCGAGGTAGTCAAGAAATCAAGCACATTGGAGGGGAGATAGAATATGAGGGGTGTGGTCTATGTGCAGTTGAAATCGAAGGACGAGATGGGATTTACCAAGCTTGTGATACCCAAGTTGAGGAAGGAATGGTTGTACTCATTGATACGCCAGAAATAATAGCTCACCGTCAAGAGAAGTTGTCATCAATACTAGCCTCTCACCCACATGCCTGTTTAACCTGTGCACAACGAGAAGGTTGTGCTCGTGAACCATGCCCACCTAATGTGCCAGTTGATGAAAGGTGTTGTGAGAAGTTTGGACGATGTGAGCTTCAGAAAGTTGCAGAATTCGTTGGGATCAAAGGAGATACGCCTCGTTACATTCCCCAGAAACTTCCTAAACTCGAAAATGAACCTTTGATCATCCGAGATTACAATTTGTGTATAGGTTGCACTCGCTGTATCAGAGCTTGTAGTGACCTTCGTGGTGTTGATGCATTAGGGATGGTTTTTGATGGTGAGAAGTTAATCGTTGGATCGATTGCTCAAAGCCTAGGCGAATCTGGCTGCAAATTCTGTGGGGCCTGTATTGAAGTTTGTCCCACTGGTGCTCTATTAGATCAGGAAGTTATCTGGGCTAATCGAGAATTAGCCTTGTTACCCTGCGTCAATAACTGCCCATTAGAGATTGATATTCCGCGGTACCTCAGATTGGTAGTTGCAGGCGATTACACGCAAGCTACAGCTGTAATTAGAGAAAAGGCAGCTCTTCCATCCGTGTTAGCCCATGTTTGCCATCATCCTTGTGAAGAGAAATGCCGTCGAACTGACCTTAATGGTGCTTTGTGTATTTTGAGTCTCAAACGTACAGCCGTTGAGAATGATACAGGCCAGTGGCAATCTAATTTATCGAATCTATCTTCAACAGGAAAACAGGTTGCAATTGTTGGCTCGGGACCCACTGGATTAAGCGCTGCTTTCTACCTCGCGCGATTGGGGTATGATGTCACCATCTTTGAAGAACATCCGGAGCCAGGAGGAATGCTTCGTTTTGGAATACCAACCTATCGACTCCCTCGCACGGTGTTGGATGCTGACATTCAAGTTCTAACCAAGATGGGTGTGAAAATTAAAACTAAAACTCCTATCGGTGATGACATTTCAGTTACTCAACTAAAAAACAACTTTGATGCTGTTTTACTTGCCATCGGAATGCAAGCTGGTAAAAGCTTAATGATCGATGGTCATGATCTTCTCGGAGTACATGGGGGATTGGAATTCCTGAAAAAAGTGAATTCAGGAGAAAAGCCAGATCTTGGTAAAGAAGTTATTGTAGTGGGTGGTGGAAGCGTGGCAGTTGATGTTGCGCGGACATCCATTCGATTGGGTGCTGAGAAAGTTATGCTTACCTGTCTAGAGACAGATGAGGAAATGCCTGCGCATGAATGGGAAATCTCTGAGGCCGCGGAAGAAGGTGTAGTGTTTCATACTGCGTGGGGACCTCAGAGAATTCTTGGTGAAAAGGGCAGGGTCGTTGGTGTGGAATTGGTCAGGTGTACTTGTGTATTCGATGAGGAAGGTTGTTTCAATCCCAGTTTTGATGAAGAAACTACGCAGACTATCACAGCGGATACCGTGTTCTTTGCAATTGGTCAGTCAGTTGATTTATCGAAAATCAGTCTAGGGAGTGATTTGAAACAAACAGAAGTTGGAACCTTATGGACTAAGGAAAACAGTTGGGAAACACAAGTGAGCGGGATATTTGCTGCTGGAGATGTAGCAACAGGACCAAGCTCCGTAGTTGAAGCGATGGCAACCGGTCGTCAAGCCGCTTCACAGATTGATACATTCTTGGGCGGAAGTGGCATGCTTCATGAGGAATTAGCAGGCGATTTGAAAATCACCCACCATTTAGGACGTGATGAGGATTTCTACAAATGGAATCGAGCTGAATTACCATTACTGGCTTTAGAAAACCGAAAGTCGTCCTTTGAGGAGGTTGAGCTAGCCGTTCCGCTAGAAACTGCACAAAAAGAAGCTCTGCGCTGTCTTCAATGTGACCTACGCCTGTTATTGACTCCACCATCTTTGCCTCCTGAAGCATGGCTTATCTTTGACGAGGCACACATTGAACAAGTGCCATCAGGGCCCGGCGTATTTATGTTAGCCGACTCAGAAAAGACGGTCCTAATTATCAAGGGTACTGAGGAACTTCAAACGGCATTGAAAGAAAAGTTAACCCACCAACCTGCTGCTAAATTCTTCCAATTTGAAGAAGACCCCATGTACACAAAGCGAGAAACCGAACTGCTCCAACAGTATGTTCAAGATCATGGTAAAATGCCAGGAGAAGATGAGCTTGATGACTTATTTTAATTGCTCTGAAAATAACTGGGGTGCTTTCAATGATGAATCTATCAGATAAAGAGCTAGAACAACAAGGGTGGGAGAAACGGTTCAGTGTCGAAGAACATCGTGCTGAAGAATACAAAGCGCATTATGAAGAATTAGGCTTCGAAGTTCTGATCTTACCAACTGCGGAGGTTGAGACAGACAGAATCTGTAATGAGTGTATTCAGTCTGAAACATGTTCCCTTGTAACAATCTTCACAAGACCCAAATGAATGGCGTATCTTGTTACTTCTAAGAGTTTAGTTTAAGTAATTTGATAGCGTTCTTGCCAAGAATTTGTGTCTTTGCTCTTTCACCAATATCCAGGTTTCTAATTGCTTCGATATTTTCAGCAATACTAAGAATTCCAGGCCAGTCACTACCAAAAAGCACCTTGTCAGCAATTATTTCAAGTTGTGGAAAGTATCGTAGTAAATTCTTTGGTGGCAAACCAGAAATTTCAAGATAAACATTAGGATGGAGTCGTGTAACAAAAAACGCCATATCAAACCAAGGACCTCTCCCACCGTGTACAACAATCACAGGCAGTTTAGGAAAGTCTGAAGCTATATCATCTAAGAACAGTGGATTTCCATACTTCAACCGAGCACCAGGGAAAACACTGGTCCCAGTGTGAAACATAACAGGAATGCCGAGAGTCTCCGCTGTTTCATATAACATTCTCAATTTCTCCCATCCTTGGGAGGTTGCATATGCGTTTGGATAGAAATGCTGGTATGTTGGATAAAGCTTCAATCCGCGCATCCCTAGAGTTCCAACAGCGTTTTCAAGGGTTTTAGTAGGGTTGGGATCTTCGGTGGGATCAACAGAACAGAAAGGGATGAGACGGTCCAAATGATTTTCACAAAACTCAGCAACGAATTCATTGGTTACCACGCCAGTAACTTCGGGTGAAAGTTCTGCTAATACTACTGCCCAATCTATTCCGCATTCATCGAGCATACTTATGATATTCTCTGGTGTCATGATTTCATCTTGAATTTCATAAAGCCCCGGATTTAATTCCTTGAAAAGCGCATGAATTGCCGGATTCCAGTGATCCCGTTTTCCAACGTGTAAATGAAAATCAACCACTTTCATCTTTTTGACGGAGTTGGAGGTCATCTATCATCATCCATCTTAAATTCGAAGTGATATAACTGTTGATATGAGTTCTACTTAGAATAGTGGTTGTGGCTAAAAGGTTTTATTTTGGTAAACTCTCTCATAGTCACTTCCATTATACTTTTGCCCATTATGATGGTGTAATTAGCAATGAGTAATTCTCCCATGACCGGTAAACCTGGTGAAACGGTTATTGGATTAGGCAATGACGCTATTGCTCGCGGAGCTCTCGAAGCAGGTGTCCAATTTGCCACAGCGTATCCTGGTACACCCTCTTCAGAGATACTAGGAAATTTAGCCACGATTTCCAAAGAATCTGGTATCTATGTAGAATGGAGTGTCAATGAGAAAGTCGCTTTTGAAGCCGCAACCGCAGCAGCTTGGACTGGTCTCCGTGCCATGGCATCTATGAAAGTCAATGGGCTTTTTGTTATCCTCGACTCACTTGTTAATATCGCCTATACTGGTCATGGACCGGGTGGACTGATTCTGGTAGTAGCTGATGATCCCTTTGCTCACAGCTCCACAACTGAGGGAGATGCGCGACCTCTAGGTTTCTATTCAGATATCGTTGTACTCGAACCCTCCACGCATCAAGAAGCCAAAGATATCATTCCTTACGCCTTTGAATTATCCGAAAAACAAGGCGTCATTGTCATGGTTCGAGAAACAACAAGACTAGCCCATAGTCGTGCTCCTTTCAAACTAGGAAAAATCAATCGGACTCCAAGAATTGCCAAATTTGATTATAATCTTCCATTACATAATCTCCCTCGCCCCCATTTACGACATAAAGAGCTACATACACAATTAGAAAAAATTCGTGACGAATTCGAGCAGTCAACCTGGAATCAGTATGATGGACCAAGTAAACCCTCCTTATTGATAATTACCTCCGGTGTTGCTTGGAAATACGTGCGAGAAGCTGTAGAAATTCTTCAATTACAGGACGTTGGCATTCTTCGAATTGCCACAATTTCTCCATTACCGAGAAGAATGATTCTTGAAAAATTAAAAACATCCACTAATGTGCTCTTTTTCGAAGAAGTTAATCCATATTTAGAACTACAAATAACCGGTCTCGCCTCAGAACTGCCTTCGAAGCGCATTCCTAACTTTTTCGGTAAGTTTTCTGGTCATATTCCAAGTTATGGTGAAGTTGATATCAATCTAGCAATCAAATCAATAGCCGCCATTAAGAAACTCAAGTATACTCCTGTTCAGGAAGAGTACATCAACATCGCAACAGATGCGGCTAGTATCCTTCCGAGACGGATACTCACCTTCTGCCCTGGCTGTCCACATCGACCTGCCTACTATAGTATTTACAGAGCTATCAAACGCAACAAAGGAAAAGGTATTGTCACAGGAGATATCGGGTGCTATTCATTAGGCGTGTTTTACCATAACATAATGCGTAATCAGCATTCAATGGGTGCCGGTGTAGGAATTGCTAGCGGTCTTGGTAAGTTAGAACAATTTGGATTAAAGGACCCGGTCATTACAGTGATAGGTGATTCAACTTTCTACCACGCCTGTCTCCCTGCGTTAGTCAACATCATCTATAATCAATCAAAGGCCATCGTATGTGTGTTAGATAATAATGCTACGGCAATGACGGGATTTCAACCACATCCTGGTACAGGCTTGACCGCAACAGGTGATATGACTTCAACGGTTCCTATAGAGGAAGTGCTTCAGGGCATTGGGTTTCAATCGATTTCCATAGTTGATCCCTTCAACATCAAGGAATCAATTGATACGGTTTACAATGCATTAATATCAACAGAAAGTCAAGCTCTTGTTTTTCGGAGAGAGTGTGCATTAATTACCAATCGACGAAGGCGACAAAAACAAGACCCTACGCCGCAGTTTGTAGTTGATACAGATAAGTGCTTAGGAGAAAAATGTAAGACCTGTTCAGTGGAATTTAATTGTCCTGCTTGCGTCTGGGACAACGACTCTAACAAAGCCCAAATCGAGATTACCCTCTGTAATGGGTGTGGTGTGTGTGTCGACATATGTCCACACAATGCCATCCATGAATATAGGGAGTGAATGGTTTGAATTTTGATGATCCGTTCAACATTGTGATTGCAGGTGTGGGAGGTCAAGGAAACGTTCTCTCATCCCGTCTTATTGCAGATGCTGCAATTACTAAAGGATATTTTGCCACAATTGGCGAGACCTATGGAGCGGCTCAGCGAGGTGGGTCAGTGATGTCTCATATTCGGATAAGTAAAGAGGATATTGGACCCCTTATTCCACATCATTCTGCTCACCTGCTCCTTGGCTTTGAACCCATCGAAGCACTACGCGTTGGTGCCCGCTACCTTAATCCATCAAGCACCGCTATCGTGAATATGCACCCTGTATATCCCGTTGAAGTACTGACAGGTCAACTTGAGTATCCCCCTATTAATGAAGTTAAAAAGCGGCTCAATCAGCTTTGTTCACAACTATTTACCCTCGATGCAGTAGATTTAGCTCGAAAGGCTGGAGATCCATTAGTAATGAATACTGTGATGGTCGGGGCATTTGCAGGAGCTAACCTTGCACCTGTTAATGCGTCTCCACTCGAGAAAGAAATCGCGAAGCTTCGACGACTGAAAGAGGTTAATTTGAAGGCTTTCAAGCTTGGCGTTGATGCTATTAAGAAAAAGGCGTAACAATTTGTACAAATTTGATACTGGGCGGCTCTTCCGTTGGGTCTAACTAAAATCCTAATTACAACAAACTGTATAAGGGACATCAAAGTCTTATGAGATGACTCTCTAGAAGCTAATAGGACCATGAAAAGGATGCCATTGGTAGAACTTGAGAAGAAGAATCAGATTGCGTTAGTGACCATCAATAATCCACCTGCAAATGCTCTGAATCCTGAGATCATCACACTTTTACGTAAACTGCTAACCGAATTAGATCAGGATGATACTAAAGCAATAATCCTCACCGGAGCAGGTGACAAGTTCTTCGTTGGTGGCGCTGATATCAAACAATTCAAAGAACAAAATGCTGAAGTCATAAAGAAATTTACTCGATTAGGCCAACAATTCACCCTATTTTTGGAAAAACATAACAAGCCAATCATTGTAGCAGTAAACGGATTCTGTCTTGGTGGTGGCATGGAAATCACCATGGCTTGTGATTTCGTCATCGCCTCCGAAAATGCCCGATTCGGGCAGCCTGAAATTAAATTAGGAGTCATTCCTGGCTGGGGAGGCACCCAACGCCTCCAACGCTGGATGGACCCTCAACGCGCCCGAGAACTCATCCTCACCGGAGATATTGTCCCTGCCTCTGAAATGGGACAATTCGTCTATAAATTGGTTCCACCAAATCAACTTCTCCCAACTGCTAAAGAATTAGCACAACGCATCGCTCGACATGGCCTTAATGCAGTAAAACTAGCTAAGCGTGCACTCAAGGAAGCAATCTCCCGCCCCATTGGAGAAGGACTTAAACTCGAAGCGCAATACTTCGGGCAAGCCTTCGAAACCGAAGATGCTAAAGAGGGCATCAAAGCCTTCTTCGAAAAACGCGAGCCGAAAGTGGTAGATAAATAGGAGACAGATAAATTGACAGACACATTAAAATTTGGAGTTGTCAGCACCCCCTCGGCATGGGACCGGATTCTTGACACAGCAACATATATTGAAAAAATGGGTTTCGACTCATTTTGGATGCCTGATCACACAGTTGGGTTTGGTATTCGTCGCTGGGATGCCTTAGAAGCCTGGTCAGCACTCTCTGCCGTTGCCACTCAAACAAAGAAAGTGAAATTAGGCACCTGTGTGGGTGATACTTATCGTCACCACCCTTCAGCGTTGGCACAAATGGTTACTACCTGTGATCATATCTCGAATGGACGAGCAATTGTTGGCGTCGGACTTGGCGAGGCAATGAATCTCTTTCCTTTTGGGATAGACCTTAAGAAACCTCTTGGACGAACAGAAGAAGCGGTAAAGGTCATGAGACTGTTATGGACTCAAGAGCTTTCTAATTTTGATGGTAAATACTACAAATTAGATAACGCGTTTCTCCAACCACGACCAATTCAAGAACCGAACCCACCAGTTTGGATAGCAGCTAATTCACCTAAAACCATGAAGATGGCAGGAGAATTAGGTGATGGTTGGGTTCCCGCAAGCATGTTTCCTGACGAATATGCGAAAAAATTGAAAATCGTACGAGATCATGCAAAACAGTCGGGGCGAGACCCTAATGCTATTGAGCCAGCGGCATTTGTCTTCACTGTTGTAGCAGAAGAATATGAAACAGCTCGAAAAAATGTGGGACTTGGAGCTAAAATCTATTTCTTAACACGTCCCCGTATTCTTCGTCGATTAGGGTATGACGATGTTACAGACGAGTTTGATATGACTTGGCATCTAGTAATGAACTCAGAGGTTACCGAAAAATTACTCGCGATGGCAAAAGAGATTCCAGACGATGTTCTTGACAAGGCCCCAGTGTTCTTTGGTACCCCCGATGATGTCATAAAAGGTATCAAAGAGTATCAGAAAGCTGGTGTCCGGCATATGGTTGTCAACTTCTTTGTTCCTCCAAAGATGCTAAAAGACACCCTGAAGCTCTTTGCCACTGAGGTTATACCAGAATTCCGATAAACGCCTTTAGGGTACTTGGAACTCGTACGTCACTCGGTTCTCATCGAGTTTTCTAGGCACTAGTTGTACAGCCATTCCAATTTGTAACTGTTCTAATGATACATCCTTAGAAAATCGTGCAAACACCTGTTGACCACTGTTTAACAACCCAAGTGCTAGAATATAAGGAACATCTTCTTGGAATCCTGTGGGTGCAAAATTGACCTCAGTGTAAGTAACAAGTTTGCCATCACCTTTAATTTCAACCCATTCAACTTCGTCTCCCACGCATGATATGCAGTCACCACGGGGCGGGAAATAGATTTTTCCACATTTTTTACATTGCGTTCCCATTAATTGATTATTTTTTAGGAATTCTGTGAATTCACCGATTTTTGCCTGTGAAACATAACTGATTAAACCAAACTGTTCAAATCCCATTATTCTCACCTCAAACCTCTAAACTACGCCTCAAGAATAGTCACACTCGTGTACATTCCAATACCACCAACATTATGGCCTAGCGCGATTTTTGCACCATCAACCTGCACTTTTCCAGATTCACCACGAAGTTGATAGACTAAGGTTCGTATTTGTGAACCGCCTGTCGCTCCGACTGGGTGACCCTTTGATAAAAGTCCCCCATCCACATTAACAGGTATTCGTCCACCAAGATGTGTTTCTTCATCACGGATCATTTTCGGGCTATGTTCACGTTTACAGAATCCAAGGTCTCCATAAGCAATGAGTTCTGCGATGGTGAAGCAGTCGTGGACTTCTGCAACATCGATATCTTTGGGCTTGACCCTAGCCATAGCGTATGCTTGGCGTGCTGCTTCTAGTGCACTTTCAAAACCTGTGAATGGAGGTTTACGGCTTGCAAGAGACATAGGTGTCGAACCAAGACCCAGCCCTTTGATCCAGACAGGTCGTTCTGCAAACTTTTTCGCTTTGGTTTCATTTGCAACAATCAGGCAAGACGCACCATCCGCGTTTGCACAACAGTCAAGACTCTTCAATGGGCTGGCAATTACACGGGTTGACAATACTTTCTCTAAAGTAAATTCTTTCTGAAACATAGCTTTTGGATTAAATTGGCTGTAATAATGATTCTTGACGGAAACCTTCGCGAGATCTTCCTCAGTTGTACCATACGCATCCATGTGAGCTCGGGCAAACATGGCATAGTATGCAGGCATGCTAGTCCCAAATGGCGACTCAAACATAACATCACCAGCACGACCCATGACTTCTTGAATTGCCTCTGATGTCATATCTGTCATTTTCTGATAACCGATCACAGCGACAATATCATGAAGACCAGATTTAATAAAAGACCAAGCAGTCCGTAAAGCAACAGTACTTGACGCACAAGCGGCCTCAGTTAAAAAAGTCGGTTGAGGAGTCAATTCTAAGTGCTCTGCAATCACCGCTGCTGGTGACCTCTGTTTATCATAACCAGCTGCAGTAGCAACCAACGAAGCGTCAATATCGGCACCACTCAAATTCTTGGTATCCTCAATGGCTTCATGAAATGCTTCAAACGCCAAATCACGAATTGACGAGTCCGGACGTTTTCCAAAACTACTTTGACCTACGCCAATAATAGCAACACGATTTGTCACAATTAACCACCTTTTCTTCGAATACAGATGTCTCTTGTAAAAAGTGTTTCAGTGTTTCACACTCAAGCTTTCAAATGAAGTAGCCTGTTGAATGCACTTAAAAGAGTGCACGGTTCATTGGTGATGAGTTGCTATAATTAATGTGAATGGCGGAGATTAGATTGAGACCTGTAGCTATTGTTGGGGTCGGACTCACACAATGGGGTAAACGTAATGATGTTTCATTAGGTGAACTCATTGTTGAATCAGCAGAACATGCCTTTGAAGATACGAAGGATTTAACGCCAAAAGATATTGACGCTTTGTATGTGGCGAATGCTCAATCAGAACGATTCACTGAACAAGCGCATCCAGCAAATCTTGCTGCTGAATTTCTGGGTATGTCCCCTAAGGTGACTTCAAGAGTTGAAATGGCTTGTGCAAGTGGAAGTGCTGCTATTCGTAATGCCTTTTTCGCTATTACATCTGGACAAGCAGAATCAGCCCTTGTGTCTGGCGTTGAAAAAATGTGTAATGTACCTTCTCCTGAAGCCATGCGTAATCTCTGCTTAGTAGAGGACCTGACCTTTGAAAGTTTTCATGGCATGATTCCTCCCTCAGGATTTGCCCTTATCGCATCGCGATACATGCATGAGTATGGTGTGACCCAAGAACAACTCGCAAAGATTGCTGTGAAAAATCATAAGAATGGCTCAAAAAATCCAATCGCTCAATTTCGAAAAGAAATCACAATTGAAACCGTTCTTGAATCACCCATGATTGCACACCCACTGAATCTTTATGACTGCAGTCCGATTTCCGATGGATCCGCAGCAGTGATCCTCGTCTCTGCTAAAGAAGCCCGAAAGTACAATGATACACCTGTTGATATCATCGGGTCAGGACAATTCATGGAACCTTCCTTCAACTGCTCGAATATGCAAAGCCTAACAACATGGAGAGCACTCGTAAATGCAGCAAAAAACGCCTATTCCATGGCAAAACTCAAGCCCAAAGATATGGATCTAGCAGAAACCCACGACTGCTTCACCATCGCAGAACTCATTGAATGTGAAGATCTTGGGTTATGTAAGAAAGGAGAAGGACCACAGCTAATTGATAGTGGTGATACTGAAATCGGAGGAAGAATTCCTGTTAATCCCTCTGGAGGACTCAAATCGAAAGGGCATCCTGTGGGTGCGACAGGTGTCGCACAAATCGCTGAAGTAACAGAGCAGTTACGGGGTGAATGTGGTCCGCGGCAAGTCGATGGTGCAACCACAGGGATTACGCAAAACCTGAGTGGGTTCGCGACACATCATGTCGTTCATATTCTTCGGAGGCAGAACTAAGTTGACTGAACAACCGATGGACCTTCCCTATTGTCTTGTTTATCCTGGATCTCAAATCAAACCTTTCTGGGATAACCTCGCGCAAAATAAATTCACGACTACAAAATGCCCTAATTGCGGGGTTTTGTGGCCTCCCAAATCTACTTGCCCCCAATGTGGAGACAAGATCGCAGAATGGATTGAGCTAAAGGGAACCGGAGAGATCTACGCGAAAACCTATGTTGGAGCTTCACCTCCTGCATTCAAGGAGATGTTACCTTACATCATCGCCATCGGGAAACTCGATGAGGGAATTCTCGTTGTTGCCCGAGTAGAAAATGCAAAATTTGAAGATCTCAAAATTGGTACACCAATAAAAATTGAGATAAAGAAGGCATTTGGATTAGATTCCTACGTATTCATTCCTGCCTAATTCACTTTGAAGAATAGATAAGATAGATTCTTCGAAGTGTCATTCCTTTCCCTCCATTTTTGTAATAGAATATTCTATGTTCATCGAAAATTGTAGTATCAAGTAGAAACTTCAAATAAGAGAAACTGATACTTACTCACCAACTTTGGTGGTTAAGATGGCTAAACCCAAATACAAAGAAATTCTTTATGAGAAGAAAGATTGGGTCGCTACTATCACAATCAACCGTGCGGACAAATACAATGCGTATACACTTCTGACACTCAACGAAATGTGTGATGCCCTTCATACAGCCTCATGGGATGACGAAGTTGGTGTAATTGTCGTTACTGGTGCAGGCAAGAAAGCTTTCTGCACCGGAGGGGACGTTAAAGAATATGCAACCAAGTACACTAAGAAACCTCGTGACTTTTGGAAATGGTGTGAAATTTTCGAACGTGCCTTACATCTGTTACGACATTGTGGAAAACCAGTGATAGCTCGGTTAAACGGTATCGTTGCTGGTGGTGGAAATGAAATCCAAATGGCATGCGACCTAGCAATTGCTGCAGACCATGTCGAAATATTTCAAGTCGGAACGAGGGTCGGAAGCGTAGCTTCCGGAGGCGCTACTCAGTGGCTGCCAATCATTATCGGCGACCGACGGGCCCGGGAAATGCTATTCACCTGTGATCGAATTAGTGCTGAAAAAGCTAAAGATTGGGGGCTCGTCAACGAAGTTGTTCCCTATGATAAACTCGATGACACCATTGCAGAATGGTCAAAGAAAATCCTTGAAAAATTCCCCGAATGTCTACGCTTTACCAAAGCGCAAGTGAACTTCTGGAAAGACTTAGTCTGGTCACTCACATGGCCAAGTGTACGAGACTGGCTCAGCGTCCACTTCAGTTCCCAAGAACCCCATGAAGGAATGTGGGCTTTCGTCGAGAAACGACCTCCAGCATACATGAAATTACGACAGGAAGCCGCAGATGGGAAATCACCTGAATTCAAATGGGGACCATGGGAGAAGACCTGTCCAAGCTGCAACACAACATACTTACCTAGCGAGTTTACTCACTGCGGAAAATGTGGCGCAAAGCTAGACAAGTAACCCTGAATCCGAGTCTCAAATAACCCTCAATTGTCCTCAATTCGAGGTCTTGAGCTTATGACAGGTTCAAGATAAGGTCAGGGTTTATTTGTTCCAATCATAGAATCCTTGCTTAGTCTTTCTACCTAACTTGCCTTCTTTAACCATCTTTCCCAGTAGAGGAGCTGCAGCGTACTTGTGTTCATCCATCTCTTTTTGGAACACATGGGTGATGGAAAGGGTAGTATCAAGCCCTACATAATCTAAGAGGGTGATTGGGCCCATTGGCCAGTTTAACCCTAACTTAATTGCCTTATCGATATCTTCTGGTTCTGCAACATCCTCTTGGAGTAGCCAGATAGCTTCGTTGAGCGCAGGAACTAGTATCCGGTTAACAATAAAGCCTGGTGAGTCTTTCTTACACAGTACGGTTTCCTTGCCCATTTTCTGTGATACTTGTTCAACAACTGAAACGGTGTTATCAGAAGTCTTATCTCCTCGGATAATTTCAACGAGTTTCATTATTTGCACGGGGTTAAAGAAGTGCATACCCACGACTTTATCGGGACGTTTAGTAGCTGCGGCAATACGACTAATACTGATTGAGGAAGTGTTCGATGAAAGTATTGCATGCAGTGGTGCAAGTTCATCCATTTCAGCAAAGATTTTTTTCTTGAGATCTAGGTTTTCAGGAACCGCCTCAATAACGAAATCAGTGTTACTCATTGCTTCCTTCATATCAAGAGTAGGGTGAATGCGTTTGAGCGTTGCATCAGCATCAGATTGGGTTAGTTTCTCTTTTTCAACAAGTTTGCCAAGGCTCCATTCAATTCGACCCATACCCGTGTCGATGAATTCTTGTTTAATATCTTTCAAATAGACCTCATACCCAGCGATTTGGGCTAGAACTTGTGTTACGCCATGACCCATGAGTCCAGCGCCAATAACTGCGACTTTTTTGATTTCCAAAAGCGTCACCTCGCAGAGGCTATGCAAGATGTTATTAAAAAACCTGTTATTCGTAAAAAATACAGAACACAACCAAGCGGATTTTTATGCGAAATATGCCCTCTTTGGGTATTGAGTGGATTCGTGTGCGCCTGGTAATTATTGGAAGCGGAGCTGCTGGGCTGAGTGCAGTGCAAACACTAATCGAACATCAGCATACCGCTGATGTCGTATTAATCACAAAGGAGACTCGATTCTATGCGCTGTTCTCACTTCCTTCATTTGTCGCCGGAGAAATCGATGAAAAATCTCTCGATCGGTTTGATCGTCAGTATTTCGAAGACGCTGGAATCAAAATGAAACTGGATACAAATGTCACAGCTGTGAATGTTGATTCAAACTCAGTCCTCCTCGAAACCGGGGATGAGCTTCCTTATGATCGGCTTCTCATTGCTACAGGTGCTTCTGCAATTAAACCTCCAATAGAAGGACTTGACAAAGATGGTGTAGTAACTCTGGTTAATTTACGAGATAGTGAAGCTATCTTAGCAAGAGCGGAACGCAAGATCAAACATGCAGTTATAATTGGTGGAGGGTTTGTTGGGCTTGAAAGTGCTACTGCACTCCATCGGCTAGGTGCTAAAGTCACAATCATTGAAAGAGAAAAGCATCTTCTCCCACGAATGCTAGATGAAGATACTGCAGAAATTGTGACTCAACTCCTACAAAAGCAGAACGTAGAAGTTCAGACTTCAACAAGCGTTAGCAAGATTCTAGGTGATAAGACGGTCACTGGAGCCCAAGTTGGTCGAAAACAGCTTCATTGTGATCTGGTTGTCGTTGCGGTGGGTGTTCGTCCAAATCTTGACATCATCAAGGGAACCCGAATTAAAACAAATGAAGGAATTCTTGTTAACGAATACATGCAAACCAACGTGGAGCACATATACGCGGCAGGAGACGTTGCGGAGGCATTAGATCGCGCGACGAACGAATTAAAAATCAATGCAATATGGCCAAACGCCATTTCTCAAGGCCGAATTGCTGCACAAAATATGCTCGGTCAGCAGATTTCATATCAGGGATCTGATGCCATCAACCTAATCAACATCTTTGAGACACCCGTGCTTAGCATTGGTCGGACTTTAAGCGAGATAGGGACTTGTGAAGTTATCCGTATATATCGAAATGAAGTATACAGGAAGCTCTTTCTTTGTGATGGCAAAGTCATGGGGTACCAATCAGTAGGTGATCTTCGAAATGCAGGATTTCTCCTGCATGCCCATCGAACTGGAGCCGATATATCAGATGTCGTTGAGTCTCTAAAGAAAGATCTGCTTATAGGTCAGTATTATTGGCGTTCTCAAGAAAAACAAACCTAGCCAATAAGAATCTCAGGAATTATTTCTCTGTAATGAGAACACGGGCTAATTGCTCTTTTCGTCGTTGCATGGCTTCCTGAGTTTCTTCCGCATATTCGATGGCATTTGTGGAACAATATTTCACGCATTGTGGATCACCGCCACAAAGATCGCATTGAATTAGTTCCTTACCATGGGTTGTTATTGCAGAGAAAGGGCACACAACTGCACATAGTCGACAGCCAATGCACCGGTCATCGTCGCGTGTTACATGTCCTTCGTCTTTTGTGATAGCGTTTTGTGGGCAGGCTGTGATGCAAGGCGCGTCCTGGCATTGAAAGCATACAACTGGAAACTCAAATCGTTCAAACTCATCTCGGACAACGCTGATTGCGGCTTTTCTTGGGTTGCATTCTCCGAATTTGGTTAATGAACACGCTAGTGAACATAATCGGCAACCAGTACACCGTTCTGGATAAACGAAAATATACTTCATTCAATCGCCTCCAATTCGTTCACACGTTCTTCTGATAACATTCCTTCATTGTTCCACCCACGAAGAGCATAGTATCGGTCTAACATGGTCTGAAACTGTTTTCGGTCAATATGATGCCCCTTCGCGGTCTTTAGAGGAGCGGGGTCATCGAAGTAGCGTTTAGGTAGCGAATCATCTGCGCGGGTGAGTCCAAATCGAAGATTGAGGATTCGTTCAGTGTCGATTATTCGTTGCCCTATCTTCTTCAATTCGTGATTTTCAAATTTGAGGTCAACAGCCGCATGTAGGAATTTCTTTACCTGTTCATATCCAATGAGATGTGGGCTGTTAAAGCCATGACAGATGAATTTGCAGATTCCCACAGCATCGATTACTGCATACATGTTATCCGACCAAAAGACGGTTTTTTCCTTTCCCTCATATGATGTGGGATCAGGTGAGATGCCGGTCCCATAGATGTTTTCCTTTACTTCCGAGGGCAATCTGAGAAAGATTTCGAGGGTGGGTCGACTACGCAAGTGGTCCGCACCTCTTGAAGCGGTTGCGATGCCTAGCGCGAACGCTTTGATATACCGAACATCATGTGGATCGCTTTGAGGGAGGTTCTTTACAGCGATGAGATATTCTGCTGATTTTGGTCCAAAATGCTGTACAGCTTGACTACTTTCCGCCAAGACATCTCCCAGCCCTTCACGGCGGGAAGTTTTTTCTAGAAGTGATTTGACGAGTTCAAAGTTTTCGAATTCCAGCTTCTCGCCAAGGAATTTTGATTTATCAACCAACCCTTTTTCATACAGCTCAAAAACCCAAGCCAGAATTCCCCCTGCTGACGCAGTATCTAACCCAAGTCGGTTGCATAGGTTATTCAACTCTATAACCTGTTTGGGATCAGAGAGTCCAACATTTGCTCCCAGCAATCCGATTGTTGTATATTCAGGACCTTCCCCATTCAAGGTGTTTCGATGCCGACAATGTACTATGCATGAGGCGCAGGATACCATTTTTTCGGCATATTCTTCGAAAAATTCAGCGTTCAATGAATCGGACCAAGCGTTCAGCTGACTATTCTTGGTGCGAATCGCTCCCAGTGCATTACTAACATCATACAAATATGGGGAGCCCAATTTACCCATGACTGAGATAACCTTTGAATTCAGGATATACTCGTTTGTATTCTTGGTGAGCTCCAGAAGCTGCTCTGGATGAGCGACCTTAAGACCTTGGGTGCCATAAGCAACTAAAGCTTTCAAGTTTTTTGATCCCATGACGGCACCAAGGCCACCCCGCCCTCCAGCGTTCTTCACACCATTGCGTATGTTTGCAAATCGGACGAGTTTTTCACCAGCTTCTCCAGTGACAGCAGCCTGTACATCACCTAGATCTTTCCGTAACTCGATTTGAACATCATAGGTATCAAGACCCCAATAATCAGAGGCGTCGCGAATTTCAACGGAACCATCCTGAAGGAAAATATAACTTGGCTTCTTCGCTTTTCCAAATATGATAATCTGGTCAAAGCCAGCATAGCGCATCTCCGGACCAAAATAACCTCCACAGTTAGTGTCACCCAAGAACCCTGATTCTGGGGATTTTGCTGTTACATTGAAGCGTGACGCGTTTGGAATAAGATACCCAGTAAGTAAACCAGCACCAAATATCAACACGTTTTCCGGAGAAAGAGGATCCACATTCTTCCTTAACAATTTGTTAAGATGATAGACGTTCGTACCTCGACCGCCTAAATAGCTTCTTAGTACATTTGCGGGCATTTCACTGATTTTCACTGAGCCTGTACTAAGATTGACAATAACATAGTGGTTTGTTGTCATTTTGGGTTATTCCAGAGTGTTTGTTATCCGCCACCAACTGCCATTACTAGTGTTAATGTTGCAGACTTCTGAATCGAGATATCATTAAGATTTTTCTCAAGAACAGGTTTGTTGTCAAGAAAAATATTAAGATACTTGTGGATTTCGCCAGTCTTGGTATACAATTCTGGGCGGAGAGTAGGGTACATTTCTACTAGCCTGCCAAGTATGGTTTCAATGGTGTCATTTTCTTCTGAATCTAGCTTTATCTCTTCAATTCCGGTTGTAATCTTCAATACGCCTACCAACCGAATTGTGACACCCATATCTACACTTTCCATCGATTCTCTCCCCAACCTCCAGCTACAGAAATCAAAAATCTTTACTTTTCTCCAGTTCACCAACCCGCGTACCCACAAACGTGTCTATGACGTGGATCTTTTACTTTTCAATTTTCCCCGCCTTGAGAAATGCTCAACTCACTACCAAAGCAGTATTTAGACATCTCATCAAGGGAGGTACGAAGTCCTTTTTCTCTGTAGTTACTAGGTTATACTTTCAACCCATTGAGTGGCTATTTGTATACGCCATATTCCTTGGTGAAGTCTGCCATGGCCTTCAGATTCTCTGGCTTGATTTGATCAAAGAAAGCCCCATTGGACATGATATAACCACCGCCTTTACCAGCGGTATCAATGAGTTCTTTTGCACAGTCTTTCACTTGTTGAGGTGTGCCTACAGCCAACAAATCGGTGGGGATATTACCGCCTATGCAGGCAACGGTACCAATCGTTTTCTTGGCTTTTGTCATGTCAGTCGTGTCGAACACCCATAGTGTCTTACCTTTAGGTAGGTCTTTGATAACTTCCAGACGGGAAGTAAAGCCCCCTTCAGCCACAGGAAATGGGATGCATCCCTCTTCAATCAAGCCCATCATGACTTTTCTAAAGGTAGGCCAGTAGAATTTTTTGAATTGTTCATCGGAGAGGAACCCATCAGCACCTTTGTGGAGGGGCATAAAGACCAATGGCTTTTGGTTCACCATTGCTGCTCCTACGCCCATTCGAATCATGAGTGGTGTTAGAGTCTCCATGGCTTCAAGTAGCTTCTCCGGTCGACGGTACATGTCCACCATTATCCCTTTGGTTCCTCTAAGTGTGTCACCAAGCACATCAAAAGGAGCCTTTGTAAATCCGGCGAGGAGCGGTGGATATCCTAAAGTGGCCATCTCACCGTCGAACCCTCCTACCATTTCTACCCATTTCAGGGTTTCAGCCCCAGCATCAAAAAGTGCCTTATAAGTTTCTTGGACTGGAGGTAGACCAAACGGTATGAAGTTAAAAGCAACGCCATACATTTCGAGTATACCAGTCAGAGCGGGGAGCATCTTGAATCCCTCCAGCTTGCCAAATACACGTGGTAAATAGTTATTACTGAAGAAATTCGACGGGTCCTGAATCAAGTTGTCATACTCTGCGGCTTCCATGTATACTCCTTCGTTAGCTTGGTAGGAATGTTCAGGTGCGACCCCATGTCCAGGCCAAGAATATAATTGGTAGTCGAGGATTTCGAAGAACTTACCTGGACCGGGTCCAGCACAGCCCATATGGGCATCCGGTTCAAAGTCTAAGACAAATTTTTTCCACGCTGCAGCACACTTGTCGTAGTCGTACATTGCATCTTGAGTGGTTATTCCGTAATAAAACGTGGGAAACATGTTGGGCAATATAAGGAGTGGTACCCTGTCGGGCACTTTCTTCATTTGAATCGCGTCTTTGATTCTTGTAATTCTTTCTTGGTACAACTTCTTGGCTTCTGGACTTTGAAATTTTAGATCATTCCCTTCAGGGTCTTTCGGTGAAAGCCACTTTTCAAACAACGCTTCCTGTTTTTCATCCGATGATAAATCTTCCCATTGTTTTTCCATTTTTATCACACTCTTCTTTCTTCTCAGCTTAGAGTTCTTTCTTAGCGCCAATCCATTTCTTGGCGAGGGTTACGGCTGCCATGGCATCTTCACCATAGGCGTCAGCCCCAGTGAACTTCCTGATTTCCTCGGTAATCTGACCACCGCCTATCATGACCTTTACTTTGTCCCTTAGGCCCGCCTGTGAAATAGCTTCTATTGTTTCTTTCATGGCATCAAACGCAAGAGTTAGAAATCCACTTAAGCCAACAATAGGGGCATCAGTTTCCTTTATCTTGTCGACAAACTTCTGTACTGGAACATCCACACCCAAATCGTAGACCTCAAAGCCATTGATGTCGAGCATAAAGACTACGATATCTTTTCCAATATCATGAATATCTCCAGCAACGGTGCCAAATACGATCTTACCCAAACGTTCAGTTTTTGCTTCCTGGGTTATCTTGGGTTTGACCAGTTCGGTTATTGCTGACAATATCTCCCCGGAATAAATCAGGTCGGAGATGAAATATTCCTTATTCGCAAAGCGATGACCCACGATTTCAAGGCCTCGCCGTGCATCTTCTAAGATTTTGAGTGGGTCGTCACCAGCGTTCAACCTATCTTTAACAATCTTGAGTGCTTCTTCTTCCTTCAAATCTGCCAAAACACTGACTAACTTCTCGGATTTTCCCATGAAATAACCTCACGACTATTTTTTTCCTCACTCAACCTTCCAAATTTGGTAACAAGCTTTTGATTTCATCTTTGATAAAAAGCTTATGACAGATAATCAATGGAGGAAAATCATTCACCTTAATGGACCTTATTGAGCGGCTTCCTGATGTCGCTAAAACATTATTTGTTTGGAGCCAGCAAGATTCACAGAACTTTGTTGAAACTCACGAATTGGCATATTAGTGCTTCAGTCATTTCATAACGCTCTTTTAGCTTGGTGGACATCTCGTAAAAGTTATTTAATTACTTAGTCAGAGTTCTATCATGCGCCGGATAAAGGAAAGAAATATTACGGTCACATTTGAGCCCGAGGGACGAAAAGTAAGAACTGTATTAGGAGCAAGCATATTTGATGCAGCCGGTACTGTGGGTGTGGATATTCGATCTGAGTGTGGTGGAAAGGGGACTTGTGGAAAATGTAGGATTATCATCCGAGAGAAAAACGCTGTATCCAAGGTCACAAAGACTGAAATGAGCCACTTATCCGCATCAGAAATCGATGCAGGCTATAGGTTAGCTTGTTGTACTAAGCTGAAACGAGATATCACCATAATGGTTCCCCAAGAAAGCAGAGTTGGCGAACGTAAAATTCAAGTCACAGGTTTAGAAAGGGTTGTACCGTTAGCACCTTCTGTAGCAAAATTTTTCATCACCTTACAGAAACCGTCATTGGGTGATGCCAGACCAGACTATGATAGGATTCTTGATTGCTTGAAAAAAGAATACAGTCTCGAAAAAATAGAAATCGGGTCTGAACTTTTGAAGAACTTGCCCAACATCCTGCGTCAAGCAAATTGGGCGATCACCGTCACTTTATGGAATAATCAGAAGATCATAGCGGTTGAAAAGGGTGACACGTCCAATAAGCTCCTGGGATTAGCAATTGACAT
>JABXGS010000239.1 GCA_016550425.1 archaeon | reverse complement strand
TCGTTCTGTGTCACTTCTCCCAGGAATAGCCTTGGAGTAAATGTATGACCAGCATTAACTTTCTTACAGATGGTTAAAAAGTATCTGGCTACGCTTGCTGTATCTCTTAGGTATTTTCGAGTTCTTCATTGGTCTTTTGTGGTCCAAGATTATCACATAACAAAGAGGTAACAAAGAAAATCACAACTAACGCAATAATCGATGTCAGTCCATAAGGGGAAATTAGGAGAAGAGTGATAAAACCAAGATATCGAATACTTCCGATTACCTTCGCAAGGATGTAAGTTTCGCTTAGGATCCATGGATCTGGAACTGGATTGTTATCGCCTTTAAATCTGAAATTAAGAACACCTGAGACATTGGTAATTTCGATAATCCGATGAACGATGGGCACATCAGAACCGACTGGTGTTGCATCATAGATTACGATATCTCCGACCTGTAGCGTCGTGGGGTCGACGGCTCGGACGATCACTAAATCTCCACGATAAAGGGTTGGTTCCATCGATTCCGATTCAACAGCGAGCAAAGGCGTTGGAGTTTGCAGGTAGAATTGGAGTCCAATTCCCGTGCCCCAGATAATCACTAACACAAGACCGATTACAGTTACATCTTCAATGAGTTCACGTTTCCAACTTTTCTCGCTGCTCAACACCAGAACCTCGGAACACTCATAACCTGAATTGAAATGTCCTTCACAGTTAAAAGATATGCCTATACGAAAGCATCTTACCTAATGATTTTTTAGAAGACCTCCCATAATCATGATTTGGTGCGAGTCTATGCATTTCATTACTAAGATATTGAATGAAACAGTAGATCAGTCCGTACACCAGGCTTTCCTACGATATGGGCGAGGTGAATATCCTGGCCCTGCAGCTGAGGTAACCGTAACTAAAGCAGGGACGGTCAAAGTCCGTTCAACCTACATGTATCAGGACTTAGCTGCATCTGTGATGATTGAAACAATGCCAGTCGAAACAGTGGCTATCTCCGGTTTGATCTTGGGGTATGAACCACTCGATGAAGTATTAGCGAATATAGGGTTTGACGCTGCGCAATCAAAAAAGAAATCTCGAACATTACTTTATCAAGCCAAATTGTCTGGCGAGTATCCAATACACCAAGTTTCGAAACTTTATAGTGGTATAGACGCAATTGCTTACCTCTTCTGCTCTCTGAAAACCAATATTGGCTGGGAACACAAAGCGAAGACCAAAATACCTTCTGCTCAGAAAGAGCCTCCTGTAAGTGAAAGGCTCAAGTTCAGCAATACAAAAGTTCCAAAAAACACGAAGTTCCTACAGGCTCTTCTCTCTCAACTCTTACCTGATTTCATCAATGATGTTCCCTCAGATTTTTCGAAACTCCAAATTATAAATACCTACGAGATTCAAGATCTTATCTTTCCTCCTGATATGAAACAGCTAGCCTCCAGAGAAGTAAGACTGAAGACCAAACGAAGCGGCATCTTGAGACGCACCCTTATCATTGATGACACAGAATTTACCAATAAACACCCCATGACAGTCTAACTGTATCATTAATCGAATTTGTCACCCAAACCAAAAATAATTAAAAAGGTGAACCAGTTCACTCACCTCTGATATTTACAGGTGTTTCATAACATGCAATGGTCACTATTCCTTCCTTGGTATACGGTATATGGTGCAATACTCATTGTCTTTGGAATTCTACTCGCCGTTTGGCTAGTCTATATTGTTGAAAAGGCTCGCCAACCACCCTGGCTAAAAATGATCATAGCAATCATTTTGATCGCGTTGGCCATTGGGTTCGGTCTGCATCTTATCATGGTGCAACTAGCACTATAATGCTGTAGAAAATGGCCTGCTTATTTTATCCATTAGAAAAGACGCGCCTTTCCATCAAGAATTAGCTTCTGAACAGAACATACATCTTCAAGCTCTGCATCAACAATCGCAGAGACGCTTTTTTCTACAGCACTCCATGATGCCTTTTCATCCGTGATAACTTCGGTTGATGCAATTAACGGTTGGTCAATGGGGTATCCAATTCTTGTAAGAATTTTGATAAAAACCTCTGAGACGTTGGGTTCCTCTGCGATAACATGATCTGCAATGCGTTGGGCTAGCACATTGTATATTTTTCCAACATGATTCTGTGGATTCTTGCCTGCCGTCGCTTCGAGACTCATTGGTCGACAAGGAGTAATCAATCCATTTGCACGATTACCTCGGCCAACTCCTGCATCGTCTCCCATCTCCGCAGAAGTTCCAGTTAGTGTCAGGTAATAAACGCCTCGTTTAGGATCATCTGCAGAGTTGACGACGACACTAACCTCACGATCAGTAATTTTATTCGCTTGGTCGAGTACAGCCTTCTCAACATCGTCGAGTATTCCTCGATAATGGTCAGCATCAGGAATTAAATGTGCAATCATTGCAGCGGCTACTGTTAATTTGATATCATCATTAGTTCGCAATCCCATAATCTTGACATCTTCTCCAACTTCCGGATGCTTCTTTTTAAACGCGTCCGAGTTGAGAAGTTGTTCTGTTTGAAAAACAAGGTTTTCGGTTTCTGAAAAGGGTGCAAAAGCTACACCAAAACTAGTATCATTAGCACGGGGAATGTCGTCAACGGTGTGGTCAAATACATGAGTAAGGTCAACTGAGCCTGATTTGATTTTGTAATCCATCAAGACCTGCTGTGTTGGGTCCAGGAAACGTAGGGTATTTTTCAACGTGTTTTTTATTGAGTCAAGAGTTAAAGTACCAAGCGGAATTCGAACCAATTTCTGATCTTTGAAGACTTCTGTAGTAGCACGACCAACAACACAAATGTAAATTGGTTCTAGTAATTCTCCTCCACCGAATCCTACTTGGGCACGACCTCCAGCAATTGATCCTTTGTCGACGTTGTGATGGAGGATTCCACCAAAATTGTCAATGTAGTAATTACAGAGGTTAACGCCAACATTCTCAACAACTGCGTCAAGAATCGTGTCTGGGTGACCTTTTCCTTTTCTTTCGACAATTTCAAGCGATTGTTGTTCCATGGGAGGGGCTACGGCTTTCGTAACAGCGATGTTTCGGGGCATTTACGGCACCTTGAGTGAGCCGAGATGGATGGCTTTGTTTTTTAAGAATTTCCTCTTTACACTATCAAATATTCGTCAGGCGAATAATAGGCTAGAGGGGTATTGCCATAACACTTAAGCCAATCAACAACTACTTTGTTATATCCTCGTGGCTACCGAGCGGAAAAGCTGCGCTAAGTGATTTCGAGGAGTGATAGGGCATGAGCCACTTTGTTGATGAAGATGAAATACGGCGTTTAAGTCGACGCATCGCTGAGGAATTCGAGTCGACCTATGGGACCCTTGATGAAAAGGTTGCCCGTGTACCTGACGATGCGGCAACGGCCATTGCTGATGAATGCTGTGTTCATCTCGAGGTTGCTCGAGTGGCTTATCGAGTTATGCTTGATGGTGTGATTACGGATCCTAGGCCTTCATGCCAGGTTCTTATGCAGGAATTTGATCGTCGAGCTAAACAAGGAAGCCCAGTTCCGGAAATTGATACCTACCAACGAGAAGTTGCAGTAACCGAGGGAAAATGGGTTGAATATCTCTACGGGCAATTAGGGAAAATACTGCTAGCTGATCTTCGGAATTTAGTGAATCTCGAGCGCACAATTTCTGATGAAATTGAACCAGCTAACGAAAAAGTCATTGCCGTAATTTCCCAAAGAAAGAAAATCAATGAATGTTATTTTCAACCATTGATCGAACGGTGGTTAGGCGACCATGAAGGTGCAAATATCACTTTTGCTGTTCGAGCTATTGCAGGGGGATTAATCGGATCTACTGACTCTGGTATTGATGATGCAATTTACGGTGCTCGAGCAGCGCTCCTTATCAAGTTAAGACGGTATGAACAATTTTTACGCCAAGAAGATGATGAGGAAGAAGAATCTCGTTT
>JABXGS010000044.1 GCA_016550425.1 archaeon | reverse complement strand
TCCCTTTTCTGACATATAGAGCACCAACACCTTTGGGCCCATACAGGTCATTTGATGAGAGACTAAGCATCGAGATCCCAAGATCCGAAACATTAACTGGGATTTGACCGACACTGGCGACAGCATCGATGTGAAACGGAACATTTGAATCCTGAGCGAATTTGGCAATCTCAGCTATAGGTTGAATCGTGCCCACTTCATTGTTAGCGTGTTGAATAGATATGAGGACTGTCTTGTCAGTAATTGCGTCACGTAAGGCTTTCAAATCTATGACACCATATTTGTCAACCGGAACTTGAGTATAATCAAAACCTTGCTTGCTGAGAAATTTAGCAGTATTAATTATGCTAAGGTGTTCCATCTTCGAAATGATGATATGGTTGCCCTTTCGTCTGTTCCGGTAGGTATATCCTTGTAACGCTAGATTATTTGCTTCGGTCGATCCACTCGTGAAGATAATTTTATCTTTCGCATCGGCACCAATAAGTTGACCTACCTGGACTCGAGCATTGGCAATTGCTTTTGCGGATTGCTGTCCTGCGGTATGGACTGATGAAGGATTCCCATAATAGGTTCGGAAATAGGGTTTCATAGTTTGAAGTACTCGTTGATCCACTGGTACAGCTGCACTGTGATTGAAATTCGCTTGTTTTGCCATTGTTCACATCTCCTTTTTGCTCGAACCCCGTTAAAAGGTTAGAATTGCATCCGCTTCCAATGCCAAATCGTTTAAGGTGGCGGCCCCTACAACTCCACACTCTTCAACGTAGCCTCCACGATCAAGTCCCAGTAATTGAGTACTCTGATCACAGGCTACAAGTTTGACACCAGCGTCGATTGCTTGGCTGATAATCTCATTGAGAGGTGGGAAGTTACCCATCTTAATTTTTTCTGCCTCACCTTTTTTGATCACTGAGACGCCCTTAATCACGAAATAGATCGTTGCATCAATACCCATCGTTCGGGCAGTCGTCGCTAATACAAAAGGCGCATAGAGGCGATGTGGCTCATCTGTGCCACTGGTAACAACATACAGTATTTTTTTAGCCATAATTTTTCACCTTTCTGTTTTTTGAATCAGGAATCGCAGATAATCATCGCAATGTTCAATATAGAGAACAGTATTTCCTGTCCGTTTAGCCCAACGAGTAATGTCCTCTTCTGATGCAGGATCATCAGCCAACACTTCAACAACTTGTTTTGGTTTTGCTTCTAATACAGCTTGGCGGGTTTTGTATACAGGTATTGGGCAATACAAACCCCGAGCATCAATTTGGTGGTGAATTTCTATATCGGCCATGTCGGTTTTTTCTGGCATTTCATTGCGCCTCCAGAATCAAATCAGTCTTAACACTGTTAAGATGATTAGGGGTGTTCAACATCGTATATAAGCTTGACCCAATCACGAATCGGTTGCAAGAATTCAGCGATGTAACGCATAAAGAGGGTGAGGCGTAACGCTAAAATGCCATGTCTGAATCACCTTAATAGGGAATACCTATGAATTCCGCATCAAAATCGAAAGCCAAACGAAAGGCAACTCCTGCATCTGTTTCAAGCGATGACCTTGACATGGCGCCGGGTCTAAAACAAGAAGTAATGGAAGAACTCAAACAATTGTTCATGAAAGGGGACTTGCCGGAGGCTAAACGTCGCGATAATATTGTGATGACACGGTTATGGGATAGTGATCTACGGATAGTTGATGCGTTGATTGCCTTAGAGATATTCAAAAGCCGAAGCGAAGCTGTGGCTTTTCTAACCCATGAAGGTATTCAAGCGAAGAGCGACTTGGTTGACACGATTCTCCCTGCTATTGATCAGATTGAAGAAATCAAGCGACAAACTCGTGAGCAAGCGGTTACAGCTCTTCACAAGTCTCGACGAAAAGAATAGATTCCCCGCTTATTGTTTCTTTTTTTCGTTCGTGGCGAAGCGCTTTATAAACTAACACTTATTGGTTTCGAATCAAGATTTATCTATGCTGTGATAATCATGACGGAGCTGTCCTTTTTATCAGAGGAAGAACGCAAGTTTCAAGCTGAAGCTCGAGAATTCGTCCAAAAAACCTTAGCCCCAGTTGCCGAAGATATTGAACAGGGCAAGCTCGAGGCCTGGGACATCATTCGTAAATTCGGAAAAGCCGGATATCTTGGTTCACGATATCCCATAGAATATGGAGGTATTGGAAAAGGCCTCATGTACGAGGTACTTGTAACCGAGGAAATTTGTGCAGTTCATGCAGGGTTTGATATGGCGCGTGTTGGGTCCTGTATTCTTTTTGCACATCCAGTCTTCGAGTTTGGAACTGAAGAACAGAAAAAGAAGTACCTCACCTCTGTCGCTCAAGGAAAGAAAATTGGAGCCTTAGGTATCACCGAACCGAACGTGGGAAGTGATGTTGCGGGAACTGAAACAAGAGCTGAAAAACGAGGGGACATGTACGTTATCAATGGTGAGAAACGGTTCATTACAAATGGACCCGTGGCTGATTATTTATTATGCTATTCAGTAACAGATCCGAAAGTAAAAGCCAAGCAAGGGATGACGGCTTTTATTGTGGAAACCAAGTCAAAAGGTTTTGAAGTGGTCGAGGAATATGAACTCCTTGGCATGCATGGAGCCCATGTTGGTCACCTCGCCCTAAAGGATGTCGAAGTGCCAGAAGAAAATATCCTTGGAGAAGTGAACGGTGGATTCCATGTTGTAATGGCAGGTTTGAATGCGGAAAGAACCATCCTCGCTGCGGAGATGAATGGCGTTGCGCGGGCAGCAATGGAAGAAGCAGTGCATTATAGTAACCACCGAGTTCAGTTCCGCCGAAAGATTCGAGAGTTTGAAGGCGTTAGCTTCAAAATCGCAGACATGGCTGTAAATCTTGAAGCAGCTCGATTGCTCACATTCAAAGCCGCACGTATGATTGATGAAGGGAAACAGGCAACTAAAGAAGCTGCGATTGCCAAACTATATGCTTGCGAAAAAGCCATTGAAACAGCTACTGAAGCACTACAGGTTCTAGGCGGTATAGGATACACAAAACAGCGTCCTGTTGAAAGATTTCTACGTGATGCCCGGCTAATGACTATAGGTGGCGGAACTGCAGAAATCCTTCGTTATCTTATTCAACGTGAAGTTTTTCGGGAATACGATCTGTAAATGGCTCTATTTCCCTTGAGACAGTAATTTAAAATAGTCAACAAGCCTGCTGCCCTGTCTAATGAGGAGAGTTCTTTGAGTCGAATGATACGAGAAGATGCCCTTGGATATTGGCAGCGCATGCGCCAATTTACCCCAAATGCTCAAAAGCTCATCGTTGCCAATGTGCTTCGAGCCTTTGGGTGGGGTATCGCTCAAACGCTCTTCAATCTTTATCTTCTCAGCTTAGGGTATAGTAATGCCTTCATAGGCGGTCTAATGTCAATTAACGCCTTTACTATGGCCCTCTGTTCCTTGATAATGGGACCAGTAGTTTCACGATTTGGAACCAAACGATCTCTAATTCTTGCAGCCGCCATCATGTTTGTCGCATCACTCAGCCAAGTGGTATTTCCATTACCCACCATCCTTCAAACAGCGGCGGTTTTCAGTGGACTCGGATCAGCAATGCTCAATGTGGCTTTTGGACCTTTCATGACCAAGTTTAGTACTCCCTATGAGCGAACCCATTTATTTGGCACCTCTCAATCCGCTACTATTCTTAGCTCATTCTTTGCAAACACCCTGGCAGGGTTTCTGCCAGGCTTATTCGCAATATCCTTCGGATTTCCTATTGATAGTGCCATCTCGTTCCAATGGGCACTCCTTATTCAGGTTCTCCCCTTTTCACTGGGATTTATTCCACTTCTCCTGATTCGTGAAAAAGATCAGTTTCCCATTTTTGAACCTAAAAGCGACACGCGAGAAATTGAACCTGTTGAGAATAAAGAAATCAGAAAGCTCTTGCTCAAATTTGGTATTGTTAATGCCTTTATCGGTCTTGGTGCAGGTTTCGTAATCCCCTATTTGAACATCTTCTTCTGGGAGTTCTATAATCTCCCTACATTCATGGTAGGTCTGGTTCAAGGCTTTGGCTCCCTTTCGGTTGCAGCAGGCGTGTTTTTGTCACCTGTTCTCTCAACCAGAATTGGCAAAGTCAAAACTGTTCTTGTAACTCAGAGTCTCTCACTGCCATTTCTCTTCTTTATTGCCGTTATCATCAATCCCTATATTGCGATTGCCAGCTATATTTTCCGTGTTGTTCTCATGAACGCTAGTGGACCCGTGGACAACGCTTTACGGATGGAATTAACTCCAGAATCCTACCGCCCACACATGAGCGCTGTTTCTAGCTTTGCGTGGAATTTTCCTTGGGCATTTAGTACTTTGGTAACTGGTCCCTTATTTGACCAAGGATTGTACCTTATTCCCTTCTGGTTTACGCTAACTAGCTATTCAGCTTCAACCGTACTTTACGCTATGTTCTTTTTGAACATTGAAACACGGCAGAAAAAAATGGAGAATAACCAATCGTAGTAATTGAGTAGAAAAAAGTTGGAACCGGACTGAGCAGAGAATCTGCTAGCCCGGTAGATTACTTGTATTAATACCGACGACGCATTACCACATATACGATAATGACACTCGCAATTAGGAAAATGATGCCAATCATTAGACCTAACATGAATGAGCCGGGGGCTTCTCCAACTGCCACAAGGCTGAAGGACGCGACTCCATCAGCAACCAGAACAATGGTTATCGGTCCGCTAGTTATAGCCTGATAGGTTATACTTGAATTCAGATACTCACTTGCAACTTCGACCCATAGGGTGAAGAGGGTCGCATCAAAGGGAGTATAGCCAAGACCATCGAAAGCAGAGCAAATTGCATAGTTTCCAGTTGCGTCTAGAGAAAGACTGAAACGATAGCTAGTGCCAGCAGCAAGATTCATGGTATACGTCTTCCACTCCATTCCACTGAGCGATTCAGTTACAACTGAACCCAGCGCATAAGGAGCAGGAAGCGTTATTGATACATTAAAGGTTACTTCCGTGGTATCACTGGGCGGTGGTCCGCCCATCGATATACCCATTATACCGAGATACAATGTTGTTGTTCGCACAGCAATGAATTTGAGCCCTGCAGTTTCGTTGATATTGGTTATTTGAATTGGAATGGCTCCCGGAGGTGTGGTCTGATAAAGTGTATAGTAGCCAGTCCACTGCCAGTCCAAGTAGAATTGTGGTACAGGTGCAACGAAAATACTGGCGACTCCTGATGAATTATAATCAGATGCCAATGCCTTGAGATCGTATTCAAATCCACTGGTAACTGGTAGCGCATAAGCCTTGTAGAAGGGCCCAATGGTCTGATTCACTGAAAAGGTGTCTGTGCCGGACGTGAAGACTGGAATGTCATATGCTTCGAAGTTCAATGTCACGTTGAACTCGGGAGTTGGGGTACCCACACTAGAAGCAATCACCATGATGTAAAACACATCACTAATGCTCTGATAGACTCCAGAGGGGAGGGAAGCCAGAGTCACTGAACCATTCAAATAGGTAACACTAGATCCAGCAAACTGGTGCATTTCTATATACTGATTGCCAAGTATGGAGATTGCTGGTGACGAAGCCAGAGCGGGCAAAGCCATGGCAAAGCTATTTTCGAGCCGAACATCAAGTAGTGTGTATGAACTAGCGTCTTCGTAATAGTCGTAGTAGGGTGGAAGAAGACCTGCAAAAACATCCCGACATTCCAAGCTCCAATTAGCACCTACATGATTGTCAAAGTAGAGATTATACGTATACATCTGGGGAGCACGAATCCCAACAAATGCAATGCTAGATGTTGGTGGACCTACAAGACTGAGATCAGTTGATTGATTAGCATCAAGGATTGGCATGTCAATCGGGCTGATATTCATTTCGAATGTGATTGCACTGCTGTTAAGATATTCGAATATTCCCACTTCACCGATGAGGTAATAATCATCGGGTAAGAAGCTGTACAATTCGTTATCAGTCCAATTCGCTGTACCTGAACCTGCACCTCCAGGAATACTGAAGGAGGGATTGAGATGTTCCCACACAAAATATTCACCAAAGGTGCCATCAATTAGACTTAATCCTGTAAAGGGCTCGAAGAAGGGATCGCCACCCCAACTTGTGGTGGTTGTATATGTCATTTCACTATAATATGAGACATTGTATAGCCGTTCTTCTGGTATATTGAAGGTTGAAGCAGCCCAAGAATTATCTGATGTCCATGTTGTTTCGATGGGTTGATCCCAATCATAAGCAGTTGCTGAAGACAAATCATAGAGTTTACTCAAAGTGAAATTCACACTGATTTGGTCTGTTAGATCCTCCCAGTCAAAGTCAAATTCAAGAACTAATCGACCTGGTTGGACTACCAAGAATTCAGTGTAACTTGTGGATGATGAACCAGTTGTAAGCCAGAACCAATTGTCATCATAAAACGTGTCCATTCCATCAATATCTTGGTTTAGGTGAGGGACATATTGAGTATAACTCCCTCGAAGATAGACATTGAAATAAACTGATGTGAAGGGACCTGGCGGAGCGGAATCTACAATATATGACATATTGAAACTATACTGGGCTGGCTCAGAGACAATAAGATCATACGTCTGTGAATCATTCGTAGAATCTAAATTTAGCATGGTTAGGGTGTCCACGGGCATTGGGTCAGTGGAAGTTGCAGCAACAACAGGAGCATGATTCCCAGGCATGAGTAGTGCCAAACCATAAGGAGTGCTAATCTGTAGCAGCGAGAACACAAGGAGAAGAACTGCCAAAGACATAGTTGTTCGACGCATTGTTTTTACCTCTGATTTAACTCCTTACACTCTGAGCTGAAACAGAAAACGAACCTGATACATATGAGTAGTTATCAGAGTTCCATCCGCTGGAATGGAAATGTATCCCTGTATCCGTTGCCTCAGCTGGTAAGGAGCTTCATAGAAATATCTAAAACCCGCCTATTTATGGATATTCACCACTGCGGAAAGGGGCTTAAAGTATTTGAAAATCCTGTAAACGATAGGGTTAAATCACTTAAGAGGCAGTTGAAAAAGTTAATATATGTAGACCACTACATAGCTAAGTAGAGCTCTACATAAGTAGGTGACTACATAATGGCATTCTGTGGCAGAGGTCGAATCAACACAAGTGAAGGCAACATTAGCCAAGTCGAGTTCATCATCCTCGCCCTGCTAAACCAAGGACCCGCACACGGCTACCGTGTCCTCCAAGGATTACAAGGAAAACTGGGCGGTTGGCGTCTGAAAAGTGGAACAATCTATCCCGCACTTCACAGGATGGCAGAAAAAGACCTTGTTAAGAGCGAACACGTAAGTCAACCTGATCGTCCTGATGCTGTGGAGTACCAATTAACACCTAAAGGCAAGAAGGTCCTCAATGAGGCCCTTCGAAACCTTCAATCAGAGTTCAAGGTGCAAGACCATTTCTGGCGATTCATTGGAACCAGCATCAATGGAAAAGCCCAAGATGATTTACTTGAATGGAGTATGCGTGAACAGAGCCCCGCCGCATTCATGGCAATGAAGATACAATGTGATTGTGAACCAGGGCATTGTACCCCACGACATCTCCAATTTCTAAAACGGTATCGGGAGTATCTTGAACGTGAACTCGAATGGGTTGAAAGGAAGCTTACTGATTTGAAGAGCTCTGATGAACCAGAATAGAGGTGAATCAGCTATGCATGGATCAAAGGAACCCTACTTTGGATTCAGAGCGATGGCTCCGTTCATGAGTCATATGTGCTGTGGTCCTGGATATGAGCCAAGCAAGGAAGCCCAAATCAAGGGATTAGAAGCAATGAAAGCTCGTCTTGAAGACTACATCAAGCATATTGATGAACAGATCACTGAGCTTGAAAAAGAAGAGAAAAAGTAGGAACCGCATAGAAATCTCTCTGGGCCCATTAATTATTGCGACGTCGCATCTTCTTTTTTCTTATACCTTCACAATCTTTTATTAGGCAAACTGCAACGCAGGATGTATTAAGCCATCGTAATTAGAAGACGGGGTACTGGTCGCTGACCGTTTTTCGTAGTTCCGGAGGAGACAATCAATGAATCTCACCCACGGCATTAGCTCAGAGGCATCCGCCTACATGAAACGGGTTCGAGAATTCACTCCGGATGCTCGAAGAATCATTATAAGCCAAGCAATTAGTAGACTTGGTTTTGGCATTTATCAAGCCATTTTTAATTTATACCTTCTCTCAATAGGATTTTCAACCGCGTTCGTTGCAGGACTCCTTTCACTAGGATTATATACAATGGCTATTGGCGCATTAATTTCAGGACCATACACGACACGTATCGGTGAGAAATACGCTTTGATGCTTTCTGGTGTTATCACGACGATCGCAGCAGGCATGTTGATTGCATTCCCAATACCAAGCATTCTAATTATGATGATCGTATTGTTTTATTTCGGAAATAGCTTATCCATTACATCATATAGCCCCTTAATTGCTCGAAGTAGTACTTCTTTTGAACGGACTCATTTGTTTGGAACTTCACAGGCCACTCGAATTAGCACAAGTTTTGTTGGGAGCCTGGTTGGGGGTTTCCTACCAGGGATTTTTGCCTTAATGCTATTTGTGCCAATAGATAGCCCCCTCACCTTCCAATTCACCCTAATCATTTGGGTATTCGCGAGCATTATTGGTATCATTCCACTAATAGGGTTAGAAGACACAAAAGATCCAACAAAAAATACTAACGACAATAGATTAGAGAATGAGTCACCCTCACAAAATGAACCAGTAGGACGAATAAGCATTGTAGTGCGATTTGTGATTTGCAGCATCCTGGTCGGATTAGGAGCCGGATTGATTGTGCCTCTGATTAACGTATTTTTCTGGGAATTTTATAATCTTCCGACCTATTTGGTAGGAGTAATCATTGGTCTTGGGCAAGCTACGATGGCAACCGGTGTTCTGCTGTCTCCAATTCTAGCTACTCGCATTGGGAAAGTGCCCTCAGTGGTTTTTACTCAGGTCATTTCCCTCCCTTTCATAATCATACTTGCCACGGTTATCAATCCGTTTATTGCGATTGCTAGTTACTTACTCCGTGGCGCACTAATGAATGCTGCAATGCCAATAGGCCAAACCCTACGAATGGAGTTAGTGCCGACTAGTTGGAGACCAAATCTTCAAGCATTTAACAGCGCAGCTATGAGTTTCGGTAGAGCTACCAGTGTTCAATTCGCAGGCCAGCTCTTTGACCAAGGACTCTATCTCATTCCCTTTTGGTTAACTCTTGGGTTTTATGGTTTACAGACCCTTCTCTATTCTCTCTTTTTCTGGAATGCAGAAACACAGCGGGATAAGGAATTGGAAGATTCAGCTCAGTTTCAACATGAAGAATTTGATGAAAAGGAATTTCCATAAACTGAGACTTTATTAGGGCGAAGTCACTACGGAGCATTGAATGGTCATGTTTTTGGCGGGAGATTAAATCATGCCATCACGGAATTCCATAATCACTCTGACGCTTTTATTTGTTTTAACATTTCCAGTTTGGACCAGTTTTGCAGCACCACTATTTCCAACTTCTCCACATAATACCGAATCAGTTGAGGCACTGGAAAAAAACCATTCCGAGTCTATACATTGGGGATGGAACCAAATAAAGCAGCTTCCTTTCCAATGGGAAGATATCCCCTCAAATCAAGTAATCTATTTCAACAACCATTTTTCATATGATTTGAACGCAACTCCGGAAGCATTGGTGGACACTTGGGAAATCAATGATACGACCAATTTTGCTATAAATAGCCAAGGCACCATCACAAATAACACCCAACTTTATCCTGGCATTTATGGGATCTATGTCAGCGTTAATAGTACTGAGGGGGATTTTCTTGAAGCCTCCTTCTCGGTAATCGTAATAGAACAGCCCATACAATCCGATTGGACAATCTTAGTATACCTAGATGGAGATAATGATCTCGAAAAATCTGCATTTGACGATTTGAACTCGATGGAAATCATAGGGTCAACAGCTGATGTCAATATCATCGTCTTTGTAGATTTCTACTATGGAGCAGATGCACCTTTTACGGGTGCCCGGTGTTACGAAATTATCCAAGATGCAAACTTGAATGTGATTTCATCAACTGAACTTGTGACTGGTCTTTCATCCGAACCAAATATGGGTGATTGGCAAGTTTTACGTGATTTTATTGTCTTCGGGCAATTCTATGCCCCTGCAGACCATTATTCACTCGTTCTTTGGGATCATGGAGCAGGAGCGTTTGGATTATGTACTGATGATACGAGCAGTGATCGCTTATCAATTCAGGAATTAAACCAAGCATTGAATGATTCCCAAGTCCAACATTTGGATATTGTTGCATTTGATGCTTGCTTGATGGGACAACTCGAAGTCGCCTATGAAATCAGGGACACCACTGACTTGGTTATTTTTTCTGAGGAAGGTATTCCTCTAACTGGATTCCCATATGAGGATATTCTCCTTAATTTGACAACGCACCCAGACACAACACCTAAAGCGTTAGCATCTAGCATGGTTTACTACTATGTCACTGCCTATGATGTGGGTGGCATCTATTACGACCCAATGCATGATGATATTTGCCTTTCCGCCGTCGAAACCAGCTATCTTTTTTCAGTTAGCCAGGCACTCGATCAACTTGCCCTAAATCTGGTTGGCAGTATGTCAGATGCCGATTTATATGAAATAATTTCGTTTGCTCGCGCAAGCAGTCAGGGTTTTGCATGGGCGGAGTTCATCGACCTTTATTCTTTTGCTTCTAGCTTGGAAATGGAATTTGCTGGAACCTCATGGCCCCACAGCCTTGCTTTAACTCTCTATGAGGAAGTTGATAATGCTGTTTATGAGGAAATGCATCTTGCTGGACTTCCTGGTGCGCATGGATTAGGGGCAGTCTTTGGATCCTATGGAACTTACCAACTTGCCCTTGCAGATGATACGGAATGGGATGAGTGCATGGAGGCTTTCATCGATGTGGGCTATTCTTTCAGCGATGCAATACCATTAATTGAGAATGTCGGTTATCTTGGATCCCCCACTCTTCACTGTGGGTATCTCGATGGCCCCTATGACTCCGTGTACTTCGCGTTCATTGCACAGGAAACTGGTGTGTATACTTTCACGTTGGATGCCGCTTGGTCTCAATACGATTCGGATTTCGACCTATACATTTACAATGACTATGGAACGGAGCTCGCTGAATCTATTAGCTCGTCTTCATCTGAATCTATCTCTACCTACCTCTTAGCAGGTAATGCCTACTATGTAGAGGCATATTCTTATGATAGCGGCTATGGGGGGATAGGAGTGTTCTACCTCAGCGTATATTCCCCATCTGGCCCTGGTCCGTTTCCAACCATTTTTCCGATTGTGCTTATTATCATAGGAATCTGTATTCTCTTTGCAATCGTTTGCGGCGTTATTATTGCTCTCTTCATTTTCCAGCGACGTTCGACTACCACACCACCACCTCCACGCCCACGATACACTAGCCCTACCCGAACTCAACCACCCACCCATGATGCCCAAGACACCACGAGATTCTGTGCATACTGCGGAGCCTTGGTGCCGTATGGAGCACGCTATTGCCCAGTATGTGGCGCTTCCTTTATCTAAAGCAAATACACCGACACCAGCAGACCCCCCTCTAGAGTCACCACACCGGACAAATAGGTACAAAAACTTACCAAAAACCGGAGTCGCAATGCGATTCTTTTGCATTCCAGTTACCGACTTTAAGTAGGGTCCTGTGACACTCGTCCTGACTGACAATGCGTGGCTGGATCCTCGATGTGACACCCCGGCCCGACCACTTGGTCCTGTGGTTGCGCACGGCAACAGAATGTGTCCCTTTAGAGGTGCCCTATCAGCCAAGGTTCTACTTACATGCACCGGGCGTCCAATTCGAGGACTATGCGCCGCTGTTTGAGAGTCATCCCCTCGTAAGTGCTGTGACTCCTGAATTTCATCGGCTGCAGCTGCGGAGCCCGCGACGTCCGGTTCTCGGCGTAACAGTCTCCTCCTGCACCCAACTCCCCCGTGTCGTCCGCGAAATCAAAACCCTCGCCGTCCCCCGTTTTCGCGTCTTCAACGGCGATCTCTCTGCTACGCAGCTGTGGTACTTAGAACAGCGGCGCTACCCCTTCGAACAGGTGGAGGTCCGCACCAATCAGTCGGGGACCCGTGTAACCCAAATCGACTCCTGCGACTCCCGCCTGGCCCTCGACTATGATCTTCCTCCCTTTGATACCGTAGACCTCCACCTAGAGGGGAAGGACCTGTTCTGTGCCACCAGTTCCAAAGGAGACACCCTTCAGACGACAGAGCCAATGATGCTTCAAGACTGGGTGACAAGCCAAGATCCTGACATCATCTTCACCGAAGACGGGGATGCCTACATCTTCCCCACTCTAATTCAACGTGTTCAAGAGGCAGGAATGTTACAGCAGTTCTCATTGAATCGTGACCAAACCCCTCATGTAATCAGCGATACAACGCTGCCGGCAGGACGTCCTGTATTCCGTTATGGAGGACCAGTATTCTATCGTCCTCATCCGTTTCACCTGCATGGCCGTTTACACTTGGACCGTTCACATATGACCTTTGGCTCTTTTGATGGCCTCATCGAAGCCAGTCGGCTCACTGCCTTTCCACCCCAACGCATGGCCCGAAGTAGCCCCGGGACAGGCATCAACCTGCTCCAGATGCAAGAAGCCCTCAACCGAGACGTCTTGATTCCTGAAACCAAAGCGGACCCTGAAGAGTACAAGACCGGTCTCGACCTCCTCAACGCCGATCGTGGAGGACATGTCATCACACCACGTGTCGGCGTGTTCAGCGACGTAGGTGAACTAGACTTTTTGTCCATGTATCCTGCCCTGATGATTAAATACAACATCTCACCGGAAGCCCTCTTCTGCGACTGTTGCCCTGATGATGCAACTGTGGTCCCCGAACTGGGGTATTGGCTGTGCCGACGCCAGCCAGGCATAGTTCCCACCTTTCTCAAACCGATTCTCGAAAAACGCACCTACTACAAACACCATCGCTTTGATGATCCAGTATATGAAGCCCGACAGGCAGCATTGAAATGGTTATTGGTGGTCTCGTTTGGCTATCTCGGTTTTCGTGCCTCACGATTCGGACGCGTAGAAGCCTACGAATGTGTGACCGCCTTTAGTCGCCGTGTCCTCTTGCAGACGAAAGCCGTATGCGAACAGAAAGGCTTCCAAGTGCTGCACGGCATCGTCGACTGTGTGTGGCTACAAAAAGCCGGTGCCACTGTCGAAGACTATCTAGCGGTGGGTGATGCTATTGAGCAAGTCACCGGACTGCCCATCGAGTTCGAAGGACGTTACCGGTGGATCATGTTTCTTCCCTGCCGTAATCAGCCCTATGGCGCGTTGACACGATACTGTGGTGTCAAAGAGGATGGCACGATTAAAGTTCGGGGAATTGAGCTCCGCCGTCGTGATACCCCGCCATTTATCAAGCAGCTCCAGCAGGATTTGCTGACCTGTCTTGCCGGCGCTGACGATATCGATGAAATGCAACAACTACTCCCTCAACTTCTCGTCATTGTCAAAGATTATGTTGACCTCCTTCATAGTGGAGGTGTTACTACCGACGAGCTTGCCATCACACAGAACATCAGCCGGGCGCCTCACGAATATCAACAACAATGCAGTCAGGCAATCGCGGCAAAACTTGCCATTCAGTACGGTCAAGACATCCACCCTGGCCAGACCATCAAATATGTGCACACCGATTCAAAGTCACGACACCCCTTACGCCGTGTGGCTCTTTCTCACACCGCAGCAGCGGTCGACTATGACAAAGACAAATATACCGAGTTACTCCTTCGCGCCACCGACACCCTCCTCACACCTCTTGGTTGGAACTATGAGAGGTTAGCTCAACACTTTTCCAGTGAACCGGTTCAAACCGTGTTGGATAGCCACCTACATATCCGTAAGTAGAAGAGTGTCTATTTCTGGATGAAGTCGGCGACCCGGGATGCGGCTTCACGAATCCGATTGGGGGGAGCAGATCCAACGCTAATCCGAATATTATTTGGATATGCGGTGCCAAATTGGTCTCCGGGTACGAGGACTACTCCCTTTTCTTCGAGAAGCGCGATAGCAAATTCGGGCCCTGACATTCCTGTATCTTCCACATTGGGAAAGAGATAGAAGCCCGCTACTGGTTCATAGGAGAACCTAAGCTCTTTGATTGGCTTAAAGCTCTCAATGGCAACCTTGCGACGGTCATTCAGAACATTACGGTGTTGACCGATTATTCCTTTGAATGCCTTTGGATTCGAAAGCGTCTTCATTGCTCCTACTTGAATTGGAGTTGGTGCGCACGCTGTATTATATTGATGAACCTGATAGATTGGACGCATAAGATTGACAGGAGCCACGACATATCCTAAACGCAGCCCCGTCATTGCTAAGGCCTTTGAAAAACTATTGACGATAATAATATTGTCCCGATTAAATGTGGCTGCACAGGTATGCTGCTTGCCATCGTACCGAAGAAATTCATAGCATTCATCGGAGATGAGGATGCTATCATGCTCTGCTGTCAACTCAACTATTTGTTTTACATTTTTTTCTGATGCAACTGAACCCGTGGGATTACAGGGCGAGTTAATGATTACCATTTGGGGAACCTTTTTCTCAAAGGCTGTTTGAAACCGCTCAACATCTAAATCGAAGTCGGCAGTCATTGGCACCAATTCTACCGCGGCGCCGGCTAGTTTGGCTTGATTTGCAAAATAACCAAAAGCTGGGTCTTGAACCAACACCCGATCTCCAGGGTTGATGAGAGCAAGCATAGTATCTAGAAGCCCTTCTAGAGCTCCACACGTAACCAAGACCTCGTCAGCATTATAATCAAGTTGGTAGGTTTCCTGATAACGGTCTGCGATTGCCTGTCTCAATTCAACAATTCCTGCATTCGACGAGTAATGGGTTTGACCCGTAGTAAAAGCATCCGCAATCGCATCACCAAGAAAGGGAGGAAGTGGCAAGTCCAAGTCGCCAATACCCAGGGATATTACATCGACACCCTTAGACGCTAGTTTTGAACCAATTTCAAAGAACTCACGAAGCCCACTTGGAGATACCCCTTGTAAGCGTGAAGCAGTTTTGGTAACCTTTGGCATTAGCATTTTCTCCTCTGAAGCAATTGCTGACTCCTTACTCATTTCTCCTTGAAAAAGTTCTGTACCTACCAGAAACCTAAGCATATACCGTATTCCGCTCATGATAGATAGTTCTAAAGTTATTTTAAGGAACAAACAACAACCTTAGCTCATGATAAAGTATGATGCTATCGTAATTGGTTCTGGCTCAGGTGGAATCATCCTCGACCAGGCATATCGGGCTGGGTTAAAGGTTGCTTATGTTGATCGTGGACCCCTTGGTGGAACGTGCTTGAATGTGGGTTGCATTCCTTCAAAGATGCTCATCTACCCAGCTGATCGAGTCGTTGAAATCCAAGAGGCTCACAAACTGGGAATCGACGCTGAAATTAAGAATATTGATTTCAAAGCGATTATGGCTCGAATGCGTAAACCAATCATCGAAAGCCTTTCTCACATGCGAGAAGGACTGCAACATGCCCAGAATTTAGATTTCTATGAAGCTGAAGGACACTTTACAGGGAATTATACAATGGAAGTAGCAGGCGAAGAAATCAAGGGGGAAAAAATCTTCATCGTTGCTGGTGCACGCCCATCAATCCCACCTATCAAAGGAATTGATAAAATCAATTATTTAACAAATGAAACCCTCCTCGAGATCACAAAATTACCTGAGAGTGTAATAATCATTGGTGGAGGATATATTGCAGCTGAGTACAGCCATTTCCTCGCCGCCATGGGTTCGAAGATCACAATACTTCAACGTGGTCCACGTTTGGTTCCCCAAAACGAACCCGAAATCTCATTTACTCTCAAAAATGCACTCTCAAAACGAATGACGATATACACTAATATCTCCGCTATTGAAGTAAAACGGACCGCTGCAGGTGACACCGTCGTAGGAAAGAACCAAGAAACCGGAGAGGAACTGGAATTTACCGGTGAAAGAATTCTCGTTGCAACGGGTCGTCAATCCAATGCTGATGTTCTCGAGGTCGAAAAGACAGGAGTGAAAACCGACAAGCGTGGATTCATTCAGGTCAACGACTACCTTGAAACCAGTAAGAAGAACATATGGGCCCTCGGAGACGTCACGGGACGTTACATGTTCAAGCATGTTGCTAACCGTGAAGCCCAAATCGCCTGGAACAACGCCTCTGGCCAACAAAAACAGAAAATGGAATATCATGCAGTTCCATATGCCGTTTTTTCCTATCCTCAAATCGCTGGAGTTGGCCTCACCACTACTGAAGCAGCCCAAAAATTTGATATCCTCATTGGAACTGCCAAATATTCTGATATAGCTAAGGGTGAAGCCATGGTTGAGGAAGACGGATTTGCTAAAGCCATCGTTGACAAGAACACCTACAAGATCTTAGGATTTCACATCATCGGACCCTACGCTGCTATGCTCATCCAAGAAGTTGTAGATATCATGGCGGTTGGAGGAAACATGTGGACTCTAGCCCAGGGTATGCATATCCATCCTGCCCTTACTGAACTCATTGTCTCCGCTCTTGGTAACCTTTACGATCCCTCGCACACCCATCACCACAATCATAATCACTAAAGGGAGTCTTTTCAAATGAGTTCAAAGATTGTAGTAATCATCGTCTCAGGAGAGAAAAGTGTAGTCCAAACTGCTCTCATGTATGTAAAGAATACTATCAAATATGGTTGGCTTGATGATGTTAAGACGATACTGTTTGGTCCTTCCGAGCAGCTAGTGGCTAATGACCCTGAACTCGCCTCCGATGTAAGTGAACTCTGCACCAAAGGAGAAGGGATTGCATGTAAATTCATCTCTGATAACGAAGGAACCTCTGAAACGTTAGCGGAGCTAGGATTGAAAATCGAATATGTAGGCACCATTATAGCTGATTTATTAAAACAAGACTATATTCCAATGGTCTGGTAACCCTTCGCCTCAATCATATTGCTATGCAAGTTTCGGTTCGATTCACTCCATCCACACTGTGAATGCCTTCCATTAATTTTCGAAGATCTTCGGTCGATGGAAGAACTGCATAAGCAATGACATCATAAGGTCCTGTGACGACGTTTGATCGATCGATTCCTGAGATCTTCCCAATCGCTTGAGCAACATCCCAAACTTTTCCTGCTTCAACCCGAATGAGAATATAGACCACTACAGGCAAGTCTTTCACCATCACAAGATAATATCTATCCAAGATATTAATCTAATAGATAGCCCCAGAATGATTCCTATATTCTATGTAGGTTGAACCTCAATGCCAAAATCAAAAGAACCAGTCACTCAAAATATCTTCACTATTATTCAGAATCGGCGCTCCATCCGGGAATTCCTCGATAAGCCGATCTCAGATGAAACCTTGGACCAGATTTTAACCGCTGGATTTCGTGCCCCTTTTGCCGCACAACTATGCAGTCTTGTCTATACACGCAATCGGAAGAAAATCAATGCCCTTCACCCAATGGGAGTGTATCCAACCACCAAAGTGCTTATGTTTTTCCTCGTCGACTTGTATCGACACGAAAAAATGATGAAACAACAAGGGCACACTTACGATTTCGATGATACCTTTGCACTCTGGTTAGGATTACAAGATGTTTCCCTTGTGGTTGAAAACCTCATTTTAGCAGCCGAAGCACTTGGTCTTGGCTCAGTTCTATTAGGCGCAGCCCCTCAAGTCGTAGATCTGATAGTGGAACACTTCAACATACCAAAACGCGCTTATCCCGTTGTCGGTTTATGCCTTGGATACCCTGACCCAGCTGAGCATACCGAAATACGCCCCCGTTATCCTCTTAGTTTTAGTGCATTTGAAGACAATTACAAAGACATCAAAAGTGAAGAATTAGCAGTTGCTATGAAAGTGATGGATGAGGGCTACCTCGCTCAAGACTATTATTCCGAACGAAAAATCAAGATACCTTTGGCTAAAGGACCTGACCTCGTTGACGTTGATACCTATTCCTGGTGTGAACACATCTCACGCAAATTCATCCATGGAGGCTGGTCCAAAACACCGCTCCTAGAAAGATTACGAAAACATGGATTCATCTTTGATTCCAAAACCGGCTAGCTAGGGAAATGAGGCCCAGACAATACAGGGAACTGATCCATCTGCGTCTTCAACGATGCCAGTTTATTCAACAATTCCTGGTGCATCGCTGTAATACTCATAATCACAGTTCCATCCAAGCTTTGTTTCTCAGCAAGCATCCCCGCTTCTTCTTGAAGCCGTCCAGCAACCCCAACCATATCTGCCAATCGTTGAATCATACTTTTCATCAATGTATCTGTATCACTAATGATAACGCGCTCTGAGCGGAAGATTGTTTTCACATCAAAAGCATTGAAGCTAAGGGGTTTATCCTTATACTGTTCAATGACCTCTGGGGCATATGATTGGAGGAAAAGGGAACTTAACTTATTCAGAGCATGATTAATCTCAAATTCGTCATGATCATTTGAGGAAAGAATCACAAATACTAAATTCTCAAACACGTTGAACGCCATTTTCACCTGCAATAAACGTATACGTTCCAAAGCCCCAGCATTCCGCAAAACATTCACCATTGTCACTGCAAGTGAAGAAAACACGGCTGGATCCATACCTATCGGTGCGAGTTGGCTTTTTCCCGCTGGAGCAAGATGGAAAAGTGGATTTTCAGTTTGCCGATGAATAATGAGGATATCATGAATCATAATGACCACAACGTTCAATCAGACATATTTTCCGATAAGGTAACGCCTAGCTGATTGATTGCTTGTAACCTCTT
>JABXGS010000238.1 GCA_016550425.1 archaeon | reverse complement strand
GTCTATCAACACTATTTGTACTCGTTTTCAGGAGTTTTGACTGTTTCCTAGCGCGGTTTACAAATGAGTTCTTGGATGTAAAGATCAAAGAGATTGTTTGTATGAGCAGGCTGTATTATCATCGCAGCATCAAGACCAGACCCTGAACCACCACAAGCCACGATGGCTTGATCCATGGGAAGTAGTCCAGCATCCGCTGCCATAAGTGTGATTTCAACACTCACTTTTACCCCTTGACCCAGCATTTTGAGGGTATTTGCAATGATGATTGCTGGTCCGATAGTGTCGAATTTTTGGCGAATTCCGCGCTCGATACCACTTAAAACGTGGCTGGCTGTGAGGATCTTCACACCAGCCTCTTCGAGGGTTTTTCCGTGTTCAGGGAGCAGTTGATTCTTGCCTGGTTCTCTGAATCCACTCATATGTGTGACAACAATTAGGGTGAGGTCCTTTAGGATGGTGAGGGCTTTGACTGCTGACGCACCCGTCGTCGTGGGGAGGACTGCATGAGTAATATTGAGCTCTTTGGCGCGCTTGCTGACTAGGCGGAGGGTTTCTTCTGTGTTGACTGGTCCCTTTTTTGCAAAATAGGTAACAGGGATTTTCATGTTGGTCTCAATCGTTTTTTCGGTTATTAGACTATGGGTAAACCTCTAGTTTTTTGGGTAAGGAATCTTAATTTCTGTGAGGTGCTTGGAATGACTGAAATCCCCAATGACATTGAAGAAAGTGTGGTCAAACGTTTTGAAAAAGAAATGAAGAAGGCCGTACGTTTGGTCTTCTTTACACAGAAAATGGAATGCCCCTTTTGTGCACAGACGCATCAGTTACTTGAGGCGGTGGCTGGGCTTTCGGAAAAAATCAATTTAGAAGTTTATGATTTTGTAGAGGATAAAGCTAAGGCCGAGGACTTGAGGATTGATAAGATTCCTGGCTTGGCGATTTTGAGTGATCGGGATTTTGGACTTCGGATGTTTGGAATTCCTTCAGGTTATGAGTTCCAGACATTGATTGAAGGTATTATCATGGCGTCTACGGGTGATAGTGAATTATCACCCAAAGCAGAAGAAGCGCTCAAAAGAGCAGCAACGAAACCCGTAAAGATTCAGATTTTTGTTGTTCCCACTTGCCCTGTATGCCCAGTGCTTGGGGCGATGGCATTTCAATTTGCTGTGGCGATTACTAACATTTCAGTAGATATTATCGAAATAGCAGAGTTCCCGCATTTAGCAGTTAAATACAATGTGATTGGAACTCCCAAAGCAGCATTAAATGAAACGATACAATTTGAAGGACTAGTGCCACCAACCCAGTTTGTGACCTATATTCAACAAGCTGCACAAGGGTCACCAACAGGCATTCCTTCAACCATCTAGCGGTCTTGGAAATCTGAATGGACTAAATGATGGTGAATACTATGGCAAACCAACAAGAGATGTATGATATTGTCATTATTGGTGGAGGTGTAACAGGTCTCGCCGCAGCAATGTATGCTGGTCGATTGAAACTCAAAACGCTCCTAATCGGATACCCCCCAGGTGGCGTTATTGCCACCACTGATTGGATTGAAAACTATCCTGGGTTTATTTCACTATCTGGCAAGGAACTGGCTGACAAGATTTTAGCTCATGCAAAGGAGTATGAGGTGGAACTGGTTTTTGATGAAGTGACCGAGGTGACGCGTCAAGAACGCTGTTTTCAAATCAGTGCTGCCTTTGATGAGTATAAAGCGAAGACCGTTCTGTTTGCAACTGGTTCACGGTACCGGAAACTTCAGATTCCAGGAGCAGATACCTTTGAAGGAAAGGGTGTGCAATTTTGTGGGTTATGTGATGGACCCATGTTTCAGGATAAAATGGTAGCCGTAGTGGGTGGAGGAGATAGCGCAGCGAAAGAAGCATTAATTGTTGCCCAATGGGCGAAGCACATTTATATCATCATTCGTGGAGACCGCCTCAAGGCAGAACCTGTGAATTTAGAACGGGTTAAGAAATCCGAGAAAATCACACTCATCTTCAACACTAATGTCACAAGTATCGAGGGAAATCAACGCATCGAGAAGATTGTGTTGGACACCCCCTTTGAGGGAAGCAAGGAGTTAGCTGTACAAGGAGTGTTCATGGCAATCGGTAGTGTTCCAATTTCTCAGCTAGCACAGAAGTTGGGAGTGAAAACGAATGAACAAGGGGAAATTATCATCAACCGACAAACCGAAACAAATATTCCTGGACTCTTTGCCGCGGGAGATGTAACAGATACGCAATTTAAGCAGGCGATAACCGGAGTGGCAGAAGGAGTTACCGCGGCGTATCAGGCGTACAAATATGTAGGTGGGGACTTTGTGTGCACTTGTGTCGATACTGACTACCTCGATTGTCCCCCTGCTGAAGAGGATTTACGACGCCAACCCGATTGAACGATCATAGATTATGTTCTACGCTAGTCAGGTATTGACTGCCAGAGGGCTGGATTCATTTTGACATAATGTTTCTTTTGTTCAGCGACTTTGAAGCCCTCGGTTTCGAAGATATGGCGAGCCGGGTCGTTGGCAACTGAAACACAGAGCCAGGCACGAAAGTGCCCTTGTTCAGCAAGATAACTTTTCACCCATTGCGTCATCATTCGACCATAGCCCTTATTTCGTAAATCCGGATGGACTCCAAGCATACCAATACTGGGTCCTTCTAAACTGATGACGCCTACAGTGTTAGCCTGGTCTTTAACGAGGATGACTTCCATTTGAGAAAGGGTGGATTGGAGTTGAGCTTGAGGAAGTTGACTGATGTTGTAAACATGCGCATGAAGAAGCCGGTCAGGGGTATTGCTCATCATTGTTTCCAGATTCTCCATGACTAATTGAGTTTCGTCCGGAGATGCACGAGTAAAGGATAAGTGGGTTTTTAGGGGTGTAATGTCTTGGAGTGGTAGACCCATTTTGAGAGTTTCATCATAAACGGAAAAGTTAGCATTTTCGAGTGATTGAATCGTTTCTTGTTTGTCAGCACCAACAATGCAGCTAAGGTAGGTTGCCTGTTGATTAGTGGCGATGACTTCCGCTTCACTCAATAAGCGTGATACAGCAGCAGGTTCATGTCGGAAAAGATAGATTTGAATAAAGGTTGTACTGGCGGGTTGGAGCATTTCCCGAGGTTCTTTTGCAGCGACAATGAGTCCTAAGACCGTTTGGTCCTGCACTAAAGCCCAATAGGGAAACTTAGTTTCGTCAAAGATTGTTTTCAACCCGAGGAACTGGTCTGTATAAGGTGCCATTTCATTATCAGTGGACGCAATCAGCTGCATGGCTATCACACCCTCATTAGTTGAATTTCTCCGGATAAACCACTTAAAGATGGCGTTGAATTAGTGGGTAGTTGAAAATTGTCGGGGGAATCGCAGATTCGACTTCACATCACTCTGAGGAGGATAGATCTTCAGCCAATGTGATAGGAATTGGGAGGTTACAAGAGGGGCATCGTCCATCTCGGGTTAACCGTACCGAAATCGTTTGAATACCAAGTCGTTCAACGAGTAGGGCGCCACAATTATGGCAAATAGTATTGGCGCCTTGATGGCCTGGAACATTCCCTAAGTACACGTATTTGAGACCCGCTCGCGACGAGGCGGCCGCGGCAGCTTCGAGTTTCTTAATTGGGGTAGGAGGGAGATGAGACATTTTGTGATGGGGGTAAAATCGTAAGAGGTGCAAAGGGGTGTCTTCTCCCAGTTCCTGGACAATCCATTGGGCAAGGGTTTCGGCTTCTTCAGTATCATCGCCAACATCGGATACAAGGAGATTTGTGATTTCAATATGGATTTTGGCTGCTTTCATGGCCTTGAGGGCATCAAAAATCGGATCAACCGCGTTAACATTACAATAGTTCTTGTAGAAAGCTGGATTTGCATTGCCCTTGAAATCAACGGTGGCGGCATCAAGGTAAGGCGCGATAGTTTCAATCGCGTCTGTGGTCATATAGCCATTAGTGACGAAGGTATTGAATAGCCCGTGTTCTTGAGCTATCTTCGCAGTATCATACGCGTATTCGAAAAAGATTGTGGGCTCAGTATAGGTATAGGAAACCCCTGTACATCCTGTATCTAACGCATACTCCACGAGTTTTTCCGGAGATATATTCCGTCCCACAATTTCGCGTTCATGACTAATCTGCCAATTTTGACAGTTTCCAACTCCAATGAAATTAGCAATGTAAGAGTGTTCATCTTCCACTTCCATATTGTATACCGGTCCGCTGTATGGTTTTCGATCAATTGCTTTTACCGGTAAAAGCCAAAAGTCCTTATAGCTTCTAAAGGCAACTGCTCTATCAGGATCAGGTTTCTTCCTGCTTCCACCAACCAACTCCCTGCCAAATGTGTTTGTATTTACTTTAACATAATATAGTGTAGATTGGTGGACTAATCTTCCTTCAATTTTTTTCTTTTCAGGAGGTTCCCATTCATACCACCCCGGCAAATAGCCAAGCTTGAGAAGAAGAAAATAGACACCAACTGAGAGTTTTTTTGAAATAGTGTTTATTGCTATATTATTGCCTGTTTCTGTTCCGTCTCCTTTGATATACGCCTTTAGAAATGATAGTATAACATTCTTTGGTGATTTGAATATCAGATTAGGTACTTTCTTGCTTTTCGCGCTAGTTCCACAAAGCTGTTTGAATAGCACGCCAAGGGAGCTTTTATTAACCTCAACAGCTATCGTGGTCCTTCTTATTCTTTTTATAGCAGTAACACCAAAAATTTTCTTTAGAAGGAGGACCGTTCTTTCGGCTAATGCCTCCTCCTCGTGCCCGTAACTGAAACTCACCTGGAATGAGTTAGGGCGGTTTTTGTCTTTAGTAACCCATCCTTCTGCAACATAATATCCTAGAAGCTCAGCGAATTCTTCGTTCATGGAAATTCTTGCAGGTATCCAACCTTTCTCGCTTCGAAACTTCAGATTGCCTTCATTTTCTTTTACATCATTTGTATAATAGAATGTCTTCTCCGTTATTCCTTCTCGTTCTATTTTTTTCATCAGCTTTCTCAAATATGTGGGATGCATACCAACATGCTTCCCTATTTCTCGTGAACTCAGACCCATCTCCCGTAATTTCATAATTTCCTTGAGCTTCTTTTCATCCGTTATTCGTGATTTCTTAATCTTAGTTTTACTTTTTCCGATTATGGGAGCAATCTCGATGATTTCTCCTATAGTTTCATTCGAGATCATTTTTGGTACAATCAGTAAATCTCCAACTCGAATATCTTCGGCTTTCTTCGTTGTTATGGCGCCATTCCAAACATAGATTTCGTGTTCAGGCGTACATTCTAAAGGAGGAAGATAAGAACCATTGATTTCTATGAGTTCTCCCTCGTAATTGTGGCAAAAGACCTTGCGTATTTTTCTCTTCTTTCCAGTTGCGCTATTCGTATAAGCATTTTTTACAATTCTAATATTCTCATTGTGAGTTTTTTCGGAACTAGCAAACAAATCTTGAATCTTTTGGGGAATTCCATTGCTGATTATCGTTGTTTCTGGATGGAAACAGAATTGGCATCTGAAATTACAACCAACGGTTGCTACGGACATGACCATGGAACCGGGATGGAAATGCCAAAGGGGTTTCTTTTCAATAGGGTCCGGATTGGCCGAGCAGGCTTTCCCATAGACTAGTGAATAGAGGGTGCCTTTCTCATTTTTACGTACTTGGCAGTACCCTAATTTGCCTTCAGCGATGGTGCAACGTCGACTACAGAGGTAGCAGCCGACCTTCTTGTCTGCAAGTTTATTGTAGAGCATCGCTTCGTGCATACTTTGTAACCTCAACTTTCCATCATCACAGGACAAGTCCCATAATGGTTCGTGGGAATAGGAAAGGGAAGGATTATGGGAAAACCATAGAGATAGTTGCAGCACCGATTCAAAGCTTTTCCCATATCGCAATACCAGAAAATTTGGTTAAAACGCAAGAACAGCACCTTAATAAGATAGAATTGATTTCGGTATTTTTGGTGAACTAGGTTGAAACAGTCCTACGAACTTGGAAAGCTAACCGTTATCGATCATGAAAGCCAGACACTTACTGGTGCTTTCGGTCTAGAGGAAAATCAATTCGATGAAATCGTAAATACGGCACGTGAAGCTTGGAACTATGAGGATACGGTCTCTGAAAGCGTTGAATTTCTCGTTAAGAAACTGAAGAATTCCGAATTAGTCCTCGGTTTACTAATCCTAGGCCGCATCTGGGAAGAAAACAGCATCGAAGACGAAGAAGCAGCAGAATCAGAAGAGTAACTGTTGCCTGCTCTTTTTCTCCTTCAGCAGAAGATGGAGTAGTCCTAAAGGCTTGAAGAGGATTTAGAACTCTGATTTATCTATTTTAGAAGTTTAGATGACCAATGAAGCTGTATTTCGATTACCAGGGGGTAATCACATTTCTTTACCTCGATCAGTAACATTTGTGATAACCCAGTCCCCATCAATCTTCACTAAATGAAAGTAGGTATAATGAACGCCAATGCACTGTCCCATGCTGAGCATCTGCCATTCTACCGTTGCTGATGAGATTAGATTATCTTTATCGATATCATTCTGTTTGATTCGTGTGATGAGATAAGTTACCGAAAAGTCTGGATTAGCTTTTTTTGCCTGCCGAATGCCATCGAACTGGTTGGCAAAAATGGCTTCGGTGTCAAAGATGTACAATTCATCATTCGATCCGTAACTAAATCGTCGAGCGTCTGGATGCCAGACTGTTAAAAAGAGTTTCTCGTCGATTGTTTCCTGAGCTAAGAAGAATATTCGTAGCGTTTCACGGATCTTTTCCTTTTCCCGTACAGACATTCCAGCACTTCCAATAATGTGAGTATGTTGTGTCAGAGGCTAATTCGGTATTATAAGAATGCGATAAGTTGAGTTTGAAAAAGGGAGAATCGAAGAGCAGAACAGTTCCTGCTCTTCTATGATTTTACTCCGAGGGAATTGACCTTCGCTTCCAATAAACAAGTCCAGTAATGGCAGCGATGACCGCAATCACTCCAATAACTGCACCAAGAACTAAAGGCAGACTCGGAAAGACTGTTGCTACATTCCGAATGACTTCGAGTACATCATCAGTGTCTCTGACTTCCACATCGATTCGATACGGACCTCCAGTCAGTCCTGAAATAGCCCCTGTGTATGTATTACCTGAACCAACCAAGTTTAGCGTAGAAACAGGGGTAATTGGATTAGCCGTGGAATATACTTGAGCACGCACTGTATTAATCGCTGTGGAGTTGATACCAGGAAGCGTACTAGCTGGATCCGTGGTTATTACGGATATGGTATAATCAGCCCCTGTTGGAGTAATGTTGACGCTCTCTGCATAGGATTGGTGGAGTGCAGCTTTGACTACCATAGCACATGCTTCATAGATTGGTGCCACGTCATATCCGCCGCCTGTTGGTCCGCCGCCTTGACTTCCTGTGATAATTCGATTATCATATACCAAGCGAACATTTTCTACGATGTTTGCACCTGCAGTGAGCATTTCATCGTTACTCATCGAAAAAGAAGCAACTTTTGTTCCGGCACATATTGAACCTGCACTAGCAACAACTACGTTGCCAATGCAAAATGTGGCAACAATTAATCCTTGGGCATGGGCGTTGGCAATGAGGTCACGAATTGTAAGACTAGCAATCAGAGAAGGCCAATTTCCGCCAGCCGGGATAAACACACAATCATATGTGCTAAGGGTATTTACATCGAAATTTTGGATAAGCATATCAGCAATGATCTCTCGAGGGGGTCGATTGTGACAAGCAGACACTGTTGTATCCAGTGCAAGGGCAATCGTTGTCGTTTGTACACCCCAGGCATCGAAGTAGTCTTGAGCTGTGAAGTAACTCCACCCAAACCCGTCTGAGACAATGAATAGCACATGAACATCATTTATCGTCTGGCTAGATACCTGAAAAGGAGTAATCCCGACACAGCAGCTTAATGTTAACAGAGATAATAAGAAAACGATTTTGTAATTGATCATACCTCGAAACTCCTCATCTGAGTTCTTACAAAAGTTCACTTTGGAATGTATAATTTCATGGCAAACAACCAGTTCAGAAAATTTAGATTCAGTGTGATTTCAAATCGTATTTCCGAACAAACTGGTTCAGAAATAGAAAAAAGAATAGGGAGAGGGGCCTCGTCGCTTAACGGAGCCTCTCCCAAGATGCCATTCTAACCACCGACGAACTTGCCCTCTGTGTGAAAGAAGATGAGAGTGATACTGGATCTTGTGCGTTTTTTCCTGTATCACTCGTTTAATTGCTCTTGTGGGTTTCTCCCGACATCCATTTCGCAGGCATCTGCGAATATTCAAGTAAGTTCTTAGGCCTGCGAACAACAGCTAACCGGGATTTCCCCTGGCAGGGGACGCGGGGATCCTGGTTGCTTTGTTTTTTGAGTCCTAAAGAACTCGCTCCCGTATATATGATTCAAATATGCGATTCTTGCGGTAATTTTCTTTCTCAAGGTTAATGTGAGGTTCATTGTGTTTCTCACCCTTGGATTTGGGTGTCATAGGTACCTCACCTCTTGGCGTGGAATCGATTTTCCGCTTCTGACACTCTGTAGGATTGCAGCTGAGTGTTCCAATGCTGATTTTATTTACGCTCAGTGTCATATTGATGTCACGCTGCGTCCCTAAGATGTCACACCGGTATATTAATATTACTGTATGTGACAATATCATACGTGATAAAGCCTTACAAAAGCAAACTAATACAGATTGGATTGATTCATAATGGACCACAATAAGGAAACTGAGAAGCCCTCACCACCCAGACCACCAGCCCCACCCACACCGCCGAAGCCCCCAAAACCTGAGGACTATGAAGATTTTATAACCGCACGACCGGAACCTATTCTTTTCTTAACCGAAGAACAGGAAGAGGTAGCAAAAGAGCATGGCGATATTATCAAAGCCATGATAGGAAAGAATCTCACGGCCAAAGAAGTTCATGCCTTGTATTTCAACCCAAACAAGGAAACTTATGATAAAACCAT
>JABXGS010000237.1 GCA_016550425.1 archaeon | reverse complement strand
TCAAAAACATAGACGATTTTTCTTTCTGCCTTATCGTAGTAGGCATTGTCAAAGGCTCTACCAAGCATAACCCTGGTAGCTAAGGTGAATGTTTCAAGAAATCCATCAAAGGTGGTCGCGTGTTGTCCAATTGTATCACTATATTCAAACAACAGGGTTTCAGCCATAGCGCTACCTAACCGCAAGAGCTTTTGATTTGCTGTATTTATGTCGCCCTTACTGCTCTGTAGCACATCATCTATCACTGCTGCGACCAAAGCTTGGAACGCGTTCAGTGAGGTTTTTTGCATCTTAAAGTGCCAACCAATCCAACCTTTGACACCCATATTATTTCACCACATAATTGTACTCAACAACTAGCGTTATGAATCATTCGTTCATATTGGTTGAATTAAACTCGTTTTTCGAAATCTACAAGTTTTCGTTTCTGGAGGTCTAACAACATCCGCATTGCAATGAAAAACTGGAGTCCCATTTTTTCGGCAATCTCTTGAAGAGTTGCTTTACCATCACATAAACTGAGCATTCGGAACTCAGTAATCGATAATTTTTGTTTCTCCAAGTCTGCGACTACTCGAGGAACAATTCGGCGGCTTTTGGTTCCAACCATAGGTGTTGGACTTGGTGTGGGAGGCTGGGGAGCCGCACCAGGTTCAGTTTGGGTAACCTCGACTTGGTTGCCTGCATGGATTTCTGAGACTTCGTGCCCTCGTTCAACAAGATCCTGGTCCAAATAAATCGTTATGACATGGGAAGGCTCGCCATGCACGTAGGAGTAAGGAAACGGAAAGACATTTTGCCGCTGAATGATGTCCGGCGGGACGTCTATTGCGATATACGCCTTACATTTTTCACAATAGGTGTAAACGACAGGCATCAGCGAGCTCCCAGGATTGTTTCCGAGTATATAGCACAGAAACGGTTCTTAACATTTGCTTCTGAATTACTTTAAGTCGGCACAGATTCGAGTTACTCGTGAATGCAAAATATCTATCGACTCTTAGTCTCTTCCATAAACAGCGATTTTGTTTGCGTCATGAAAGATATGAATTTGAGCAGACGAATCGGCCTGCAACCATGAATCCACAACTTTCTGGGGGTTGATAGCGTAGGAAATGTGAGCGGTCTCAACTTGATCTTTATCTAGCGATGTGTAGAGCCAGACTCGCTTAAGTCGCTGGATTAACTCGCCAAATTTCCAACTCTTATGTGTATAAAGCCTGTAGTTGTCTCGAATTTTTGCCATCATTTCCGGAAGTGGCATAATCAAATAGTCATAGAAGAATTCACGGGCTTTCGGAGTTGGAGCGATGCCCTTCGGGCATTCAGCTAATAACAAGATTTCCCCGTTATCTCGAACTGCATTCTTTGTCAACTCCAACCCTCGTTGAGCATTGTAAAGGCTTTCATCTTGGGGATTTCCCCCAGGCGTAACAATGATATGATCTGTTACTGGAACGGTGAAAGACGCCGACTCATCGATCACTCGAATACCTTCGCGTGTAACAGGACGCATCTCACCACTCTTCGCCCATATGATATAGGGACCACTCGTAACTGTAGCGAGCAGAAAAACAGGTCGGTTACCTAAGATTAGATTCATTCCCTCAAACATGTCCTCGGCGACAGGGTTGGTTCGCCGGGTGGGATCTGGGTGAAACGGGTGGCGACCAAAGGTTGATTCAGAATTCAATGCTAGACTATGATTAGCTTCAATTGTGTTGAAATCACATATTCCTGGTAAGAAGTTTTTGAGAACATTAGAGTAGCCCGCGAAGTAATGGTTCTTCATATCGGCTGCAACTACAAAAGCATCCAATTGTAACGCGATTTCATTAACCCTCACCTCAGTTCCTCGGGTTGTGGCTCCAACTAACTTACACGGTGACTGGAGTGCATCATGAACAATAACCTGATACGGATCGAGATTATTCACTTTACAGCTCTTTTCGATTGTTCGGATAATCTCTTGATTTCGTACACTATTAGGTTCGTGCGAGCCGGTCGCTATCATAAAAGTCAAATGCTTGGCTGCTTCAAGATACGGAGTCAGCTCTTCAAGAAAAATCTCATGCGGTTCCGCACGGGTTCCGTCTTCAATCAGGACACCAACACGACGGTTAGCAATTATCTCTTGGACACTCTGCCCCAATGGACTATCAAGTGCCTTACGAAGTGTTCCAGGAACGTCTGTAGAGGCTTGCTGTTTGCGTGGTTGAATAATTTCACCGATGTTTTTCTCAGGAACTGACAATTGGATATGATCGTTGCCATAACGCAGTTGAAGTTCGGTCATTAATGCTCAATGGTCAAGTGTGCTCAGCTGTGAAAAAACCTTTGCCTTCTCTAAGGCACTATACGCATCATTGTGGATTGTAAATAATTGATTATATCGTGATTCTAGTTCTTTTCTGGGTGTGTATTGTTCACCTATTGAAACCATTGCTTCAGCAGCTTGGCTAACTTCGCGATACACTCCAACGCCCGTAGCAGCGAGGATTGCAGCTCCTAGTGCCGTTGCTTCTTCGATTTTACTCCGTTGGACTCGAAGGTGTACAATATCTGATTGGATTTGATTCCATATTGCACTCCTTGTTGCTCCACCGGTGAGTCGCAGTTCCTTTATTGAAATCCCGATATTTTTCATGGTTTCGAGATTTAGCCGCACCTCAAATGCAGTTCCTTCCATTATTGCCCGGATAATATCTGATCTCGAATGGCCCAAAGCTAGACCCAAAATTACGCCTCTTGCCTCGGGGTTCCAATGCGGGGCACCTGCTCCAACAAAATGTGGTAAGACGATAATTCCCCGTGCGCCAGGTGGTGATTGCTTTGCTTGTTCATCCATTAATTCATATGCATCTGCATCCAGAAGTTTCGCGAGTTGCTTCTCTTCATGTCCAAATTGGTCTCGGAACCAGCGGTAAATAATCCCGCTTGTGAATATGCTTGCTTCAATTACCCATCGATTAGGAACAGCATGGCAACTACAGAGAAGACGCCGCTGAGGATCAAATCGTGGCTGGGCTTCAAATGCAAGAATGAAGGTTCCAGTCCCGATCGTAGCTTTTACACGGCCCGGTTTGACTACTCCAACTCCCACTGCCCCACACTGTTGATCACCTCCGCCAATAATAACTGGCAGTCCTTCGGGTAGTCCTGTGTCTTTTGCAGCAGCTGATGTTACTTCTCCTATTCTAAATCCTGAGGGATGAGCGACTGGTAATTTCTCTTTAGGAATTTCTAACGTGTCACATATCAGATTGGACCATTCCATTTGTTTAACTGCAAATAGCATTGTTCGGGACGCGTTACTGTAATCGGTAGCAAATTGGTCTGTTAGGCGATGAAGAATGAAATCGTGAACAAGCAAGAATTTGTGTGCGTGTTGGAAGACCTGTGGTTGTTCCTTTTTAAACCATAGAATCTTAGGCGCGGAAAAATATGGGTCAATAGTGAGGCCTGTTTCCGAATACACTTTTTCTGCTCCCAATGACTCTTTGATGAGTGTGCATTGGGGTACGGTTCGACGATCCTGCCACACCAGGGCGTTGTGAATAGGTTCACCCTGTTGATTTACTGGAACGATGGTCTCCCGTTGATTTGTAATACTTATGGCTGCGAGATTTTTCAGCTTCTTTCTAAGCTTTTTCACCGTTGTCTTCGCTGTAATGCAAGTGGTTCGCCACCAATCCTCAGCATCCTGTTCCACCCAAGTGGGTCGGGGAAATACAGAAAAATACTCTTGATGAGTTTGCGAAATCAGTTCACCCGTCGTTGCATCAAATACCGCGGTTTTGGTTCCACTAGTTCCGACATCTATTGCCATCACAAGCGTTTCTTTTGTCAAATACAGTACACCCTGCCATACTTGTTCTATTAGCCGTTATAATTTGTTTTGACCTCGAAGCACCCACAGGTTTATGACACACCACGAAGCTTCCTTTTTTATTATAGGTGACCGTTCTTTGTCAATTACCAATATAGAGCGAGCAGCTCAGATGATACTGGAATCCCCGTCTACCATTGCACTCACCGGTGCTGGGGTCTCGACAAAAAGTGGGATACCTGATTTTCGCGGACCAGATGGGCTTTGGACAAAAGTGGACCCCACCATATTCGCGAATGTTGATGGATTTCTTAGTGATCCGAAGGGTTGGTGGGAAATGGCGTTGGAAATGGCACCCACTGTTATGTATGCAAAGCCTAATCCTGCCCACACGACACTTGCTGAACTTGAGAGAATGAATCTCTTAGACGTGGTAATTACACAAAATGTTGATGGTCTCCATCAACAGGCAGGGAGTCAGCGTGTTCTTGAAGTTCATGGGAGCCTCTTTAGTGGTACATGTACAGTGTGCCAGTTCAAAGTAGACCGTAAACTCTTGGAAAAAGCTATGAAAAAACGACAAATTCCGGTGATGTGTCCCAGTTGTGGTGGGCTTGTAAAATTGGATACCGTCTTTTTTGGTGAAGCATTACCCCAAAAGGAGCTGGCTACTTCGATTGAGTTTGCAAGACATTGTCAACTAATGCTTGCAATCGGTTCATACCTTGTTGTCTATCCTGTGGCCTCACTCCCGACCATCGCAAAACAAAGTGGTTCGAAATTGATAATTATAAACCAAGAACCGACACCCTTTGATCCAGTCTCAGATCTTGTTTTTACTGCTGAAGCAGGAGAAACACTCGCTGCTATTGTCGAAGTGATAAAATCTCAGCGTTGAAGTGATTATTGTCGGAGACGGTACTGAGCCTCTTGATTTGCATATTGCATTTCCCGGGGCACATCCTCGCTTCCCGATATGACTGGTAATAGCCTGATTTGATGTGATTGCTGTTTTTTGAGGGATTCAGGTAGCTCTCCACCAAAGGGATGTTTGAAGGGTAACAGAAATCGATAATCCTTACCTAAAATTCCTGAGATTCGTGAAAGCATTCGTTTGGATTTTCCACCATGCTTGAATTTGTAGTAGCTGAGGTAAAGGAACCCGCCAATCAGTTTGATGAGTTGGCGGTTAATCCAGGTTTCTTTGAGTTCACCTAGCCAACTTTCTCGCCAATGATGGAGGTTATGGTCCCAGCACTCAATGAAAACTTCCCACTGCAACTCTGTGAGACGTCGAAGATCCAAGGTTTTTTCTTTGTTCAATGCACAATCTTCCAACGAGACAAAGAAGAGGGGTACAAAGAACGTTTTGAAACGTCGCATCCGATGAATTAGGTCAAGTGTGTGTAAGACATCCTCTTCGGTTTCCTTTGGTAGACCAGTTACGAGGGTGCATAATGGGACCCAATTAGCATCATTGAGAATCCCATAGGCTTCGCAGACGATTTCAGGCCATTCACTGACATCATAGGGTAATGCTTTGCCCCGCATGTGCTCTTGCATCAGTCGCGGACTACCAGTCTCAACACCTACTTCAACGGTAACAACAGGATCGCCTTTGAAGCGATATCGACACTTATCACCGATAATTTCTGTAATTCTTTGAACCATTATTGGGTCGACGATTGCGGGGGCTAGGGACGCATGAGCGGTTTGCACGTATTTAACACCCGGTTCGTTTACAACCGCTTCATACAAACTAAGAACAGCATCCCGGTTGGGAAGGAAGCGTTCCTTGGATCCGTATAAAAAGACGTCATCAGTGTTTAGTAGAATCATATTGGCGCCGCAGTTAAGATTCGCGCGAACTTCTTGGAGAATTTTCTTGATTGGGAATGTGCGTCGAAATTTCATTGTGGGGGAGCAGAACTGACAGCCACGACCACAACCTCGCGAAATTTCAACAGCACCATATATTGCACCGTTTTTAATAGCTGGAATATCCTCATCGGCTGGTCGCTCTGCTCTGACTATTCCTGGTAATTTTTCACCGCGAATCGCCTTTTCAAATAATTGCGCTGCTATTCTTTCTGATTCACCCATGACGACACAGTCGAATCCGTACTGTTTACGAAGTTTTGGGTTCTTCAATTGCCAAGATCCGGCACCGCCCAGAATACGTGGCACTTTGTGCTTTTGGAGGGCAGAGTTTTGAGTAAGTCGCCAAAACTCTAATCCGGTTGCGGGGGTGTATCCCATTCCAGTAAGAGAAGAATAGGTCACACTTACATAGGCCATCCCTAAGGGGTCCATGCTTGAAACTCCGACGACCTTTGTCTTCGGTCCCATTACATGCTTCAGTTGTGAAGGATGCACAGTCATTACGTCATCTTCGTCGAAGCCGTTTTCTAAAAGGGTCGCTTCGATTTTCCGAAGTCCATAGGGTGCAAAGGGCGCTGAGTGATCCGCATTCGGTGGATCAGGTTTGTATCCTTGTCGTAATAAGAAGGATGGAACGAGCCGACCTGGAAATCCACCTGCAAATGCGATAAAGGGGTCTGCATCCCATCCAGCCATTTCGGCAACAGATGCAGTCAATACAACTTTTTTGCCACCGTTTCTACCCATCTTATCATCCCATGGAACCTGTGTGTATACGATTCTTTGTTGGTCAGAGAGTGGAGGGTTAATGTTCGGTTATTTTTTACTTCTTATGTCTTTCGTCGAATTGTAGGTCCCAATTGTCCTGACCTTATAAACGTGACTAGACTTTTTGGTACTTTAAGAGCATTACTGAGTTGCTGCAGTCATGGGCACATCCTTGACACGGATATATGGAATAAAGGTCGGAGTCTCTACTTCCCACCATTGTACTTGTCGCGCTGTCTTCCCTATCGCTTCAATATTGGCATACATCCGAAGAAGGTTATCTGCGATGCGAAGTTTTTGGATAGGTTGACTAATTTCCCCTTTTTCGATCAAGAACATCCCATCACGGGGAATTGTTGAAAAGGTTCCTTCGAGCTGACTCGTGTAGCGTAAGTACCAGTTTGATGTCACATAGATGGTTGGTCTCTTGGATTCGAGGAGCTCTTCAAAAGACGCATCTCCTTCTGAAAAGACAATATTGGTGTTTGCTGGAACGACAAGTTTTGAGCCCATTCCGAAGTTCACCAGTTGACAATTCCCAGTGCTCTTTGCTTGTGTCATTCGAGCCGATGTCACATTATGAACAATGCCCTGTAATACACCTTGTTGGAAAATGGGGGATTTCTGGGTAGGTGTTCCTTCAAAATCAAAAGGCGCACTTCCTAGTCCATTCGAAATACGACCATCATCCCAAATATTCACGTTTTCTGGAGCAAGTTTTTCTCCAATTTTATCCTTTAACGGACTCATTCCCAACATCATCAGTAAAGGATTAGCTGATTCTGCGAGGCTCCCTAACACCGAGGCCGCAACCGTTGGATGCAAGACCAGATCATAGATTCCAGCTTTGCCTTGTTTTCCGCCAACGGCTTGTTTTGCAATTTCTCCAGATTCCTCTCCTGCTTGTGCGATGTGTGTCTCTATGTCTTTCAAACTTCGGCCCACAGCCACTCCTTGTCCAGAACTTTCAGGATCTACGAAGCTTCGTAAGGTCATTCGATAGGATGATGCCGGATAACGCCCACTAAACCCTTGAGATGTCTCCAGTACATTTTGTGTTTCATCGAAAAAGAATGACCCTGCTGTTCGTCTGGCGCCCGATTTCTGCGCACGATTAAGGGCTTCGGTCACTACATCCGGTGCTTTGTCTGGGAAATCACGAATTCGCTTATCATAAAGTTGGTCCACTTTTGTTGGTGGCTTGATTTCATCCTGCAAACCTGAAAATAGTGGAGTGGGCTGTAAACTCTGTACAAATTTTGTCAAACGAGCTACTTCCGCATCCACAGACTTGATGGTTGGATTGTAAATCTCTGTTGTACCAATTCGCCCCTCAATGGCAACGAACACTTCAAGAACAGTATACTTCCACTGCTTGAAAATGTCAATCTCTGAATTACTAATCCGCACCTGATGCTCCAACACATCACGAGCACGAACAACTGCCTGCCCATCCTTCGCAGCTACCTTCAAAACATGGTCAACAATCCTCTGCACAGTATCTAGATTACTCATGCTGGAGCACCTCCCAAGCGGATCTCACGTAATCTTACCGCGTCTGGACCTGCCGTCCACACAGGGATGCCCTGTCCTGGGTCCGACTTTCCACAAATCGCCTGCCATGCCGCGAAGCCCTTTGAACAAGCATCAACGGCGTCAAATAAGCCGCGGGATGTTATTTCCAGTATCGGTCTCCGTACAAACCTATCAGTTATTTCGCCATTTTCGATAATACGAGCATATGAGCCCACGTACTTCGACTGATACCGACGATCGTCAATGTTCCATTCCGTGAATGAGTGCATGTATATTCCATACTTAACGTCTTCAATTAGTTCGTCGAATGTAAATTCACCAGGGGCAATGTAGGTATTAGCCATCCGAGGGATGGGTTCACGATCGTAATTTGTGGCTCGTGACGAACCGTTGGATTTGACACCGGCTCGCCCAGCAGATAAGCGGTCGTGGAGCATTTCATTGGCGATACCATCTTTGATGAGATATCGCGGGCGGGCTTTAACCCCTTCATCATCATAGAGATAGAATCCCCCGCTTTTCGGTATGGTTGGGTCGTCAATAACGGTAACTGCTGGAGATCCGACTCGTGTGGTTCCTACTTCGATGTCCATCCAGAACGATTCACCTGCGTTCATCCC
>JABXGS010000043.1 GCA_016550425.1 archaeon | reverse complement strand
CCCTGTTCATAATGCATCACAACACGAGCCACTACCTCAGCATAAATATCAAGATCTGGGGGAGTTGTATTTGGTGCCCAATTAGGTGCTAGAGAGCGAGGACATCCCACGAAAGTTAGGATTGGGCTTGCTCCAGTTTCGTTCACCACATCCACAAGGAGATCGAGGTATGTCCAATTGTAGTAGCTGGGGTTCTGGGCATCAGCTAAAGATGTGCCATTAAAGATAGTATGATACCATCCCCATCCTGAACTGGCTGCCAGTTGCCATCCGAATCGACACCACACGCGGAGGTGCTGTAAACCCAGATTCCGAAATAGGTTATAGGCTACTTGATCCTGATATAAACCTGTTAGATCAGGGCCATATGAGTTGACGCCTACAAGATTATTCACTGTACCTGCTATTTGGGTGGTTTCTACTCGCAACTCGACATTTGAGACAGGGATGATAACATAGCTTACGAATAACCATATGCTCAAACTCAGTAACAAAAAAACAGAAACGATGGCGGCTGCCCGTCTTTTCCGCATTGAAGCCCATCCCGTCGTGTTTCTAGCTATATCTCTGCTAAATAGATTAGCTTCAAGGATTCAGTATCACTGCTGAAATGATTTGAAAAAGGTATGAAATGCTGGTGGTAGACTCCTATAGTCCACCTTGTCGGCGATTGATGAAAGATTCACGGAGTTAAAGGTATGCCAATACAGAATGGGACCTTTCTTTCCTCTGCGAATATAATCGATTGCCCCCGCTAAAGTCTTAGCTGTGTAGGTCGGTTCGAGAACAAGATTCTCTTGCTCCTTAGCAAGAGCTGTTGCCTCGTTTCCGGCTGGAGAAGGTGCCCCATATCCGATTCCTGCATAAGCCGTTGTCAATTCATATCGAGGTCGATAGGTAAAATCCTGAAATATATCGCTTGTTTGAAGCAGTTTCAAGGTGTTATGGATTAATCTATTCACCTGAGTTGCACTTGGAGGGTTTGGTGCAGCACAAATGCCTTTGACTTTGGTTGAGAGACCTGTTAGCTGGAGCCCTAGGTCAATCCCTGCAATGGTGCCGAAGCTACCGACGGGAATAAAGATGCGCCGCGGTTCGGGCAGTTGGTTGGCATTGATTTGTTTGTGAAGTTCAAACACCGCATTCACATAGCCAAGAACTCCGATTTCAGAGCTGCCTCCAAGTGGGAGCCAATATGTATGGCGCTGAAAGAGCCGATCAAGATACCGAAAGCGTAAATGGGCCCTCTGTCGGCTTTTTGCATAAACCATGTTAGCACCAAAATGGTAAAGCAACTTTAGATTTTGCAGAACGTGGGGGGTGATGGGTTGATCGGTAAGATACAGGCGGACTCGCAGGTTATTGGCTTGTCCGTGAATGGTGGTCGCAAGGCCATGGTTGGTGCCTAATCCTCCAAGCGTAGCTACTTGGTGTTTTTCCTGTCGTAACGCATCAGCAAGAAGAAATTCTAGCTTCCGAACTTTATTCCCGCCATACTTATCCGAAGTTAGGTTGTCAAGTTTTATCCATATGGGTTCTTTGGTCTGTAAGGCCTTTTCCAATTTGAGTAGTTGACGTGTAGGTGTCGGCTTTGGAAGAATTGGTATCCAAGGAATATGCTCGCGAAGTTCGGGGAAGGCAGTGAAGAGGGCAGGCTGTTTCATTCGGTTCACTTCAATTTATATCAGGGCGCTTCATTAAATTCGCCCTTTTTGACATCTATTTCACCGTGAAAGTTATTTTTAAGCCGTCTACTTTGGTTATTAGACCAGTAGATAAGACCCATATAAGAGAATTTACACTATTTTGAGTATTCTTGTGATAGGAGGAACAAAGAATGGCAACCCCAAGTCAAACTGGTCGAAAATCTGAGGTATTATGGGCACTTCCATATTGTACGGCACTAGCCCAAGATGTACTTACGGCGCAGGAATATATTGAAGCTGAAACTACTGCAGTGTACCTTGTACGAAGCAAGAAATTGCAAGAGGCTGCAAAGCAGCGCCTCTTAGCACTCGTTAAACCCCCTCCCAAACATCCATTAGACTCCGCCCAAGAAGCTCTGAAAGGCTTACCACGCTTTACGCGAGACGCCATTCAATATCTGGCCGATTACCTTGAGCTCCTCGTTCGTGCTTGGACCTTTGAAGTCACTGGTGATGCAGCCACGAAATCTCGCTCGTTAGGAAGCAACATACGACGGTTACAACCTAAAAAGTTGGGACTCCCAGAGGATCTCATAGACCATCTAAAACGATACAACTCCTTTGTTTTCACTCCCGCAAAACACGATTTCACTATTTTCAAGGGACAACGGCACCGCTTCACGTCACGTGAAGTCGTTTTACTGGCTTATATTACCATGAAAATGGCTGAGCGAATCAAGGAAATATCATCAGCTGCAAGGCTCCAGGCTATAGCGTTCTAGCCTAACTGAGGGTGGCAGCCTTAAAGGGTTCTGACGACGAATTTCGTGATGGTCGGCTAGCCTGGGAACGTCAATATGAAAAAGGCGCTTTTGTGAATCAATCAATCCACTATGAAATACCAGATATCGCTTATCAGTTCAAGGCACATGGGATCAAACATGTGCTCGATCATGGATGTGGAAGTGGGCGCCACACAGTGTTTTTAGCGCAACAAGGTTTTGAAGTCTACAGCTTAGATATAGCGCCTTCCGGTCTTCATTCTACATTTCAAAAGCTTGCAGCTCTTGGGTTCACGAACAATACGACTCTAGCTGATGTTCTGCATCTCCCCTTTCAGGATCATTCCTTTGATGCCATAATTAGCATTCGAGTTATTCATCACAACCGCATTGCAGTCATCCAGCATTACGTGGAAGAGATGTGGCGCGTGCTCCGACTCCACGGGTTCATTTGGGTTACTGTTCCTGTACCCAGAGGCCATGGATCTAAGGATGGTCAGGAAATTGAGCCTGGAACATGGGTCCCAACCCAAGGAATTGAAAAAGGACTTCCTCACCATCTCTTCACAGAGGCTGAATTACGAAACCTTTTCCAACACTTCAAAATACATGCCCTACAGATATATTCCCTGAGCCATTACTCACTTCTTGCTGAAAAGAATCAGCTTAACACTTGAAGTGATTTCTCCCGTTTGATTTAGCCTAGCGGCTTGGATGTGTATCGTGAAACATTGTCATGGAACCATTGTGGAACCCTGGCCTTGTCAACTTTATCCGAAAATGGCATATAGGGTTTAATATCGACGACGGGAGTATCATCACGTGCATCAATTTGATCAATATAGATACGTCGAGTCTTCTCATCGAGTCTTTCAATCGCCACAATAGAAAGACCTATAGGAGTCGGTCGGGCGGGGGACCGACTAGCAAAAACCCCTGACAAGCCAGCATTCTCCTTCGGGGGATAATCCGCTAAATTTGCCCGGCTTGTAGGATTATCGTGGCCTGAAATCCACCACAGCACTATGATGTGAGAAAATTGATCCACTTGGAGTGTTGCTTTCCAATATTGCGGTTTAATTTCGATGAAAATAGCTCCCTCCTCTGGTTTGCGAATATATCCGACTACGCTGGCACTAAATGTCATAGGCGCTAATAGAAAACGGTCAGCATAACAACTTTTCCACTCTTTGAAAACTGGATGCCTTCTTTTTCGAGGAGCTTCCTTTTCATGGCGAGACCACCTTGGTATCCACCGATGCTGCCATCCGATTTGACTGCTCGATGGCAGGGGATAATGATGGGGAAGGGATTTCTCGCTAGGGCATTGCCAACAACCCGTGCCCCATTTCTGATTCCCACATGCTGTGCAATGCGTTTATATGTGCTAATCCATCCGCGAGGGATACCCGCTTCTGCCCGGAGTATTCGTTGTTGAGTATCCGAACAAAGAGCCCAGTTCAACGAAGTCAAATCAAAATCAACCTTATCACCCTGTAGAAATGACTGTAAAGCCATCGCAAGGGTATCGATGAAAGGTGAGGTTCCTTGCCTGGCTTGGGGGCAGTTTCTCTTTGCTCTGGCTTCAGATGGATTTTGGAGTGTTGTAAGAAAAATATGGTCCACAAGTGGTTTTGGCTGAAAATCAGTCCACACTATTGTCATATCGTTAAAGGGTGTGTTGAATGTGGTAAACCATTTAGGCACAAAGATCATTTCCTAATTGCTTAGAATTCGATGGCTGGGAGCTCAGGATACTCTTCAGGTCTAATGGCCTCGGGGACATTTTTCTTTGCACCCTTTGTTGTAATCAACCGTGATACGGGGTGAGCCACCATTTTACTGGCTTCATAAGGAACTAAAAGACTATTAATTGCTTCTCGGCTCAACTTCACTTGGAGCCAGGGCTTTTCATCAGCCTTGTGCAAGATGACGGGCATTCGTTTACGTTTGTTGTGAACCTGCTCAAGTAAAGGATTCGCCCAGGTAGTGATGATGGTGTACGTTTTGTAGCTTTCACCATACTCTGGGTGTATCCAATTATCCCAAAGCCCTGCAAAGGCAAAGGGTTCACCACTTGCAAGCTGAATGTAATAGGGATAGGCGTGTCCCTCAAAATGGCGCCATTCAAAGAACCCATCAGCTAACACCAGACAACGCTTAAACGAAATTAAGGAACTGAAGGCAGGTTTTTCATAGATTGTCTCTGCTCGCGCATTCAAAAGCCGGTTTTGCATGGTCGAAGCAGCCGGTACATCTTTGACCCAATGGGGGATAAGGCCCCATTTCAGCATCTGGATAGTATCGGGGTCCTCGCTGGTAATTACAGGTAAATCAGGTTTTGCAAAACCTGAAACATGATAAATTCGGTCAAAGGGTATTGCTTCAGCGAATTTCGCTTTAAACCGAGTCTGAATAAGATCAATGTCAGGAATCGTGTAATGATAGCACACGCCTATCACTATCCAAGCTGTTTGGGCTGTTAGGCGTAGAAAAACCTGCTGGACTTCTTAGTTGAAAATAGGTAGTCTTCGAATGTGCGATTTCCAAAATTTTATGTATCCAGATTCAGTGCTATGCATAGGAACTCATCGGAGGTTCCATATTATGGCTGATGAAGGAACATCCTCAACACTGGTCCTCGTTGCCGCTGTGCTCCAGCTCATCTTCTTCTTTGTGCTAGCCGGGCTAACGGGGCTCTTTGCATTAGTATTAGCAGCTCTACCCTCAATACCACCATCAATGCTCCCTCCGGGATCACCTCCCCTTGCTGAATTCATCGCAGTCATGGCAAGCATAGCAGTACTGTTTGTAGTCATGACTGCTTTCGCGCTAATCTTTACTATTCTCTGGTTTATGTGGCGTAGCAGTCCAAGCCAACACAAAGTTGGTCTCATCATCTCTGGCATCATAGCACTCCTCTTTTCCGGTATACTTCCGGGAATCCTAGTCATTATTGCAGGAGCCATTGCTCCCAGCTCATCAATACCCACTCCACCACCCACCACAGTGAAACAAGTCCCCTCAAAGCCTGAAAAAGGCGTGAAGTATTGTTCAGCATGCGGAAACCCTGTCACGAATCCGAACGCCGAATTTTGTGGCGTGTGTGGAGCAAGCCTTGCCGAATGAAGTCTTCGAATAAACACTAATCCTTTGCAATGGGATTGTCAGAGCTTAAAAAAACCGACTCTACAATCCTCCTTTCTTTTGTTTTCGAAACCACAAAATTACACTCAGAATTACGACAAGGACAACAACCACGACTACTGGAATAATAAACCAGGGAAGACTGGGGCTGCCTGGGGGCGGTGTTGTGGGTTCTTCTATCCAATTGTGGATTTCGACGTTATCGATTCCAGGGCCGATTTCGGTCGCAAATTGGAAGGTGCTAGACTGTGTAATATCATTGTCTAGGACCTGCATGCGCAGCACTCCATTGATATAGACTTCGAAGTGTCCTGTGTTATTGCGATGAACTTCGAAATGGTACCATCCAGTGATATCTCCTACGGGGATGAACTCAGCAATGGGGACAGTTGTAGTACCTTGCTGCTTGAGTAGTGTGAATTCATCGCCAACGCTCCAACCAGGGAAGGCATCTGTAAAAATCGAGAATCGATAATTACTCCCAATATAACTCATAAGATAAACATAGAAATGATCAGATGGAGTTTCTGTTGCTTCAACATCGAAGATCCATCGCCCATAAGCTACAGTACTTGAATGGATGGCAAAGTTCCATCCTGCTGCTGTTGCACGGAGGCTATTATCAGCTGCTGTGAAATCGCCTTGGCTAATTGTCCAGTCATCAAAGTTCCCATCATCGAAATCATCTGTCCACACAAGTGCCGCCGTACACGTTAATGGCTGAACAGCAAGAAAACTAACGAGAAGTGCTAGAACGCCAAGCATAAAAATCAAAGAGTGGTATCGATTTATTAGTGTCAATTTATACACTCCAACCCATTTGTATACAACAGAGAATACTGCCAAACATTTCTTCTGAGCATGAAATCGGTTATTTATTCTCGGGATACAATGAGTTCGGAATTCTCTACTAAATGCGGAAAACCGCGGATTATTCGAACTAGCCAGTTCGTTTTCATTTTGTCGGTTGGAGTAAGTCTGAAAAGGAATCAGGATAATAATAAAGGGAAATCGGAGTCGAAAATGAAATGATTCAGTCTGATACCATTCGTCAAGCCATTCGAAATAAACTTACAGAAGGAAAAGCCCTCAAAACAGTGGGTGGAGCAGAATTTGTAATCGAATCCATTACTCCGCTTGAGCTGGTCTTTCGTGTAGGAGAGAAGAAATCCCGCGTAGCAATCCAAATGAACACAGTCGATGATCTCGTTAAGGAATTTAAATTCCTTCCTCCTAATGGTTGGATGAAAATTGGAGCCACGACTGGACAACCCAAAGCTGGAACTCTTGCCGCGGTCGTTCGTGAACATACAACTGGCGCCAGTTCTGCGAGCCAATTTGCAGCCGTCCTCGCTTTCGTCGGAGTGGCAGAGATAAATCCCAGGCGTCCAGCTCGAATCCGGCTTCTCGTTTGAGGAAACTTATTCTGGCTATTAATCGAAGGCTCTTCGTTAGAGAAGAAAGGTTCTTATTTACTCTACCTTGATGAAACACTACTAAACACCTCTGGATAGGATGATTGTGTCAAAAACCTCTAAACCTGCAAATGAAGTAAATGAGTGGAAACAAAAGGTCTACAACTGGTTAGCTGAAGAAGGAATGTTTCGTAAAGAGGTCGATGACACGAAAGCAGCATTCCATTTTGGCATTAACTATCCTGTGGGTTCACCTTATCATATTGAGATAGTAAAACCCCGAGACATGAAAGATGGCATCCTCGTCGTTTCAATACTACGCGTGGCACCATCACATAGGAATGCACTCGCAAAGCTTTCCTCTGAGAAGCGCAAACCTCTACTTCACGAGCTGAAACTCCGGTTGCTTTCCCGGCGTCCAGGCTTTTCCGTTAAGGAGAATGATGGAGTCTGGGATGCGGTACAATTTCAGATGCGATTACTCCATGATAATCTGACAAAGACGACTCTTATGGAAGCGATTGATGAGGTCTTTCGGAGTAT
>JABXGS010000004.1 GCA_016550425.1 archaeon | reverse complement strand
GGAAACAAGTGCATCACTTGAAGGCCATAATCCTGCTGTGAAGAAGCCTTCGGCGGCTCGTGCAATGAATAAAAGAACGATTACATTGGCCAATCCAAAAACTGCAAGGGAGATGCTAGCGCCAACAAGAGAAATGAGAATGACGGGTTTACGACCGATTCGGTCAGATAGACTCCCAAATGGACCAGCAGATATGAAGGCAAAAATCGAGAAGGTAGCCACGAGTAATCCGTACTCAAAGGCTCCTGCTCCAAATTCATAGAGATAATAGGGTAGAATTGGTAGAATTGCGCCATAAGCTAACATCAGGAACGCTTGTGCAGTGGCAAGTAGCAAAACCTGCTTCCAAAACTCTGATTTTAGATTGCTCTTCGTTTTTACTGGCACTACTAGATTCTCCCTGTTTGATGGAAGACAATGCAGGGATTAATGTGTCCTAAAAACCGTTCGACCATTATTCAATTCTATTGTCGTAGACTTAAAATGTGGACCACCTATTGTACATAGATACGTCAATTCTCTTATGGATGCGCTTTTTATGTTTGAACAATCAACATCAATCGAACCGAAAATTGTGCAAATCGGTGATGTCGTCATGGGAGGACTCCAAGGCGAATATCCCACAACGCTAATTCTTTCTATCTTTCATCGTGGCGATCGCTTAGTCACCGATTCAAAAAACGGTCAGTTCGATAAGAAGCGGGCAAAACGATATCTCAACCGAGCATTGCACCTAACGGAAACGACGGGTACCCCCATGATTCTTGATGTTCTTGCAGAAACACCTAAGGCAATGGCAAATTATTTGGATTTCTTGGCTGAGAATGCTGCATCTGTTCCTTTCCTGATTGATAGTAGTTCTCGTGATTCACGATTAGCTGGCATCGAGAAAGCTGTGGACACCAAACGAGCACATCTAGCAATTTTTGATGCCATCAGTCATCACACAACAGCCGAAGAACTGAAAGCCCTTAAAACTGCCAAGATTGAAGCCGCTATTCTACTTGCTCATAATCCCTCGGATATTCGTCCACAAGGGCGTCTTCAAGCACTGACGGGCACTCCTGAAACTGAAGGTCTTCTAGCTAAGGCTGAAGCAGCAAATATCTCGAAAATTCTCGTTGATACTGTTGCATTAGACTTGGCAGGGCTGAGTATTGCTGCTACTGCTATGCAGTTTGTAAAAAAGGAGTTAGGCTTCCCCGTTGGTGCAGGTTCAGCCAATAGTGTAGCTTTATGGCGAAGTGCATCCAAGATTTCACCTGCTGCGAAACGGTATCTAGCGCCCGCGCTCTGCACTTATTTACAATGTCATGGTGCAAATTTCATTCTCGCTGGTCCCCTCCGTCGGGCTCCACGTTTCTTTTCAGCAGTTTCGGTCACAGACGCACTTTTAGCTTATACCTCGCCTGATGGTGGCTATCCTGCCCCTACCCCTAAAACACGGACTCACCCACGATATAATGTACTTTAATTCAACAGGCTTATTCTCTTATCTTAGAGTAATCAGTTAGGCTCTTTTGTGTTCCCTTTTCATGGCTTGCTCGATCAGTGGGGACAGCATGGTCCTCTTTGTACTTAGAAATCAGGATGTGCCTTTCTCTAACTAGCCTAGGTCGATGACAGCACATTTGGATGCCTGGGGGGAAAACGAGTTTTGAGGTGAGCTTGCCATGTACACGTATATGTTCGCCACAATTTTTACATCGGTAAATCGTGTAATACTTAAATCGTGTCACAAGCAACCCATCTTATCGCATCGAATATGACTATCCACTAGTTGGACGGTTCGGGCTTTCTTAAAATGTTGGGTTTATCGCCTGAATTCCGGTTCTTTTTTGCATAAGCTTTTAACCCACAACGTGCCCGGATGGTTGAATCTAAAATAGACAAGTGAAATAACCATGCACGAAGAGCTGAGTAATGACCTCATAATACGAACAGGCACAAAAGCCGATCGTAACGCTATCAAAGCTCATGTTCAAGCCGTCCATGGAAAAACAGTAGCACCCATGATAGACCGACTGTTTCACTATCACCCCAACTTCCATTTTTCAGATAATTTCATTGTCGAAGACACAAAAACAAGAAAGATCGTAGCCTATTATTGCCTGAAACTTAACAAGGCTATTTTCGGGGGACAAAAAATCCCCTTAGGACAAATGGAAATCGTGGGAACATTGGAAGCTTACCGAAACCGAGGCTTGATACGCAAACTGAATGAAACTTTCGAACAGCGCGTAAAAGAATACAAACTCCCCATAGTCATCATCGCTGGGATTCCCTATTACTATCGAAAACTCGGCTATGAATATGCAATTCAAATGGGTGGAACACTTACCATTCCCATGGAACAAATTCCTTCTCTGAAGAAAGGTGAAAAAGAGCCTATCTCCATTGAAGAGGTCACTCCGGACACATTCCCTGAATACCTACAAGCACGGAAGAAACGGAATGCCTATCTTGATTTCTACCGAGATATTTCAGAAGCCGAGTTCCCTTATCTTACCTCTGGAACGCTGAGTGATGAATCTGTGTACAAATTCCATTTAGTCCGATTCCAAGAAAACGTAGTAGGCATCTTCAGTCTAGCAATTGACTGGGGCGCGGTTGAGGTTGATGATTTATGGGTTGCAGATCTTAACCATTTAGTTCCAATTCTTCGGTTTTTGAAAAAGATGGCAAGGCGTAAACGCTTACCCCTTCGTATTTTCTATCCCTCCCGTCCAGCAATTGTCCAAACCCTGGAAAGCTTGAGCCGTTCTACTTTTGGACGACCCTATGCTTGGTATGTAAAAATCCCTTCGATTAAACGTTTCCTAGAACTGGTTAAACCTGTACTGGAAAAACGCTTAGCAAGGTCGGATTTCAAGGGTTTGACAGATTCGATTCGACTAAGCTGGTATCAAGAGGGTCTTGAATTAGTTTTCAAGAAGAGCAAACTCACATCAATAAAATCGATACCACGTGCTGAAGTCAAAGATATGCACGTTTCTGTGCCTTTTCCTGTCATTTACCAACTCCTCTTGGGGTATCGGTCTATAGATGAGCTTCGTCAAGTCTACCCTGATGTAGGTGGCATTTCTATCAAGTCTTCAATCATTCGAGTACTCTTTCCGAAAATTCGAGCCTTATGGAATCCCGAATTCTGATTCTATGTCTTGGTATCAGATTAGAGGTTCTTCAGTGAGATCGGGGCTCGTTTGTGTGGGGATCTTTTCACCCTTCAAGATAAGCTGAGCTGCTTCCATGGCTCCATCTTTGAATAGCGGAAAATTGTTGTTCCCACACTGGTAGGAAAACGTACATGCTGGGCATCCTTCTAATGCTTCACAGGAACATTCATCAAGAATCACGGTTACCCGTCGAAGGGCTTCTTCCATCCTATCGAAAAGAAGCTTGGACAATCCACTTCCACCAGGGCTTCCATCGTAAATGAAGATGAGTCCTGACGTGCCCATCGACACTCCCCCGATGGCATTTCGCCCTCCTCCTGTTAACATGTCACTACTCTCAATGAGGGTGTGCTCAAGGGCGTGAAATCCACCGATAATCAATTCCTCTTCCGTTAATTCATCGTCATCGTTAGATTTGGTCTTGAGTTTAGATGTAACTTTTAACTTCCTGGTGATTTCTTTGACTGCGTTCATTGGGTGTGGTGCTGTGAAAAAGAAGCCTTTTGTGGGATAGGTAAATTCTAAAATCGTGTCTAAGTCCCTGGTTTTCACTATTTTATCCGAATAGATGTCTTTGGTGACGTATCCAGTGATAACCTCTGTCATTCGAAGATCCGCATAGTGGGCTGTCATTCCGTAGACTTGTCTTGTATCCAAGACACGAATGATTTCTGGGTTCACGTGGCGAATAGGTTGGGTCATCTCCCGATGACCACGTGGCATTTTCTTCACAACCGCCCGACCTACACCATGACGGTATTCAAACTCCATAGATTCGTAGGTAGCTCCTGCATGTAGATAATAAGCACCAGGGTGTAATTCGCCCATAGCGATGGGCATTTGGCGTTCGCCGATGATTTTTCCTTCATGGATGATCTTTACACTGTCCCCAATGCCACGGATGGAATAGCGAGTTAATTGGCGTCGGGTTTCAATAATATTTGGTTTCAATTTCCCTTTTTGATCTGTTAGCAGCCCCTCGTGGATGAGTTGTTTCAGGATGGTTTGGAATTCGGTGAATTCATCTTTTGTAAGGGGTAAATCGAGGGCAGCGGCCATTAATTGGTGAAAGGCGACTACTTCGTTGTGCGGTTCAACGTAGGCAGGATCAATGTCGGTAAAATAATCGTCTGGGTGCTCTCGATAATAGGTACTAATTGCATCATTTTGTCGTAGCGCTAACACTGCAATGCTCTCTTGTCCCTTTCTTCCTGCACGACCAATCCGTTGGGTGAGTCGTGTAATTCCAACCAGCATCGACACGACACCTTCCAAGTCTCCAATATCAATACCCAGTTCAAGCGTTGGCGTGGAAACCAGAACATCAAGTTCACCGCGACGAAAGTCATCTTCGACTCTTCGACGATAGGTCATGGGGAGTCCAGCTCGATGCACCGCGCTTTTGATCTGGGTTCGTCGGGCGATGAGCGATATTACTTCAGCGTTCTTGTGGGTGTTGGCAAAGACCAAGGTTTTCAAATCATGCTGAACCAATTCGCGTGCAACGCTGGCTATCATTGTGCTTTGGCTCACTCGTTCAGGATAGAGCATAAGGAAATGGATAGTTCCCTTTTTTCCTGTGTCACAATGAATATTCACCACTGATCGCCCAAAGAGCAATTCAGCGAATTCTTGGGCATTGGCTACCGTTGCAGAAGCTCCAATGATTTGCAGGGGCGGACAAATTCGTTCCAAACGCCGTAAGAGAAAATGGACGTTCGACCCAAAGGCTCCCACATACACGTGAAGCTCATCAAGGACAACATGTTTAGCTGTGCGTACTAGTCGCCGAATTGGATCCCTTGGGCGAATCAAATGGATATGGAGCATATCGGGGTTTGTAATCAGGATATCTGGGGGCTGACGAAAAATCGTAGCTCTTTGCGCCTTAGGTGTGTCACCGTCGAGAACAGCCACATCCAAACCCACACTGGATGCTAAGGTTGCTAGTTTTCCAGCTTGATCTCGCGCAAGAGCCTTTGTTGGGTAAATGAAGATTGCCTGAACAGCCCGTTTCTCCGCTGCACGCAGTGGTCCCCATCCGGTTTGCCTTTTCAAAATTTGTTGAATAATTGGCAGGGCAAATGCTTCAGTCTTACCTGTCGCAGTTGGCGCTGAAACCACTACGTCATGTCCTTCACGAATTTGCTGAATGGCTTTCTCTTGAAACTGGAAGAGCTGCGTCACACCTTGCCGTTTGAGAGCAGTTTTCAGCTGTTCATTCAAGGGTGCAGTGTCTATAGAACAGCCAAGTTCTGGAGCGGTTTCGGGGAATTGTCGATATTTTACCAAGTGGTACGCTGAATCCATGAGAATGCGTTGTACAACTTCGGGGAGGGAGTCGAAAGAAGAGACGCCTGCTTTTCCAAGTTGCCGTTTCCATTCTTCCCGTGATCGCGGTGGAGCACGTTGAACTGGTTTCTCAATTCTTTTCCGAGATTTCTCTTTGATAGGTGCTTTTTGTGTGGGTTCACCACGTTCCATAATATCCATGAACCGAAGATAGGCGGCGACGGGATCACTTACTTCTCCTGGGCGTGTCCGATGACTTGCACCACATTGCGTACAGATGACTTTGAACTGGTTTCCGGTGCGGCGAACCTCTACATACCCAGAACAGCGTGGACAAATCCGGTAGCACATCGTTTGCTCCCACCAGCGCTTTCAATTATCTATAATTTAAAGACTTTAGGAGAGCCTATGATAAATGTAAAGAAAGAACTAAAGGTTTTAAGGGTTGAAGCTCTCTCCTCTCATTGGGGAGTTGTGCATTAGAATTCAATCAAAGTCTAGGAAGCCCATAAAATCTCGGATTGCTGACTGGCTCTACAATTATTGGTCCTATTTTCTTGTGATGGTGCTGTTTCCTCTCATTTTTGGTTTCATTATGGTTGTCATAGCCTTTTATTGGGTTCTTGTGTATATTTTCGCAAATTATTGGCCCATCCTTCTCCTTCTTTTTGTTTTAACAATCGGGGTCATGATATTTGTATTCCTAATTCCTGAGAGAAAGGGACAAGTACAAATCGACAGAATCCGACGAGAAATGGATCAGCAAATAAGTATCCCACAAACGCCTGGGGGAAGAAACACAGGAAAAGGAGGATTTCCGATTAGTAGTGGAAGGCGAACACGCCGTCACCGAAAAGATGGGGACTGAGAACTTCAAATCCCGATTCTAAACAAGACCTGTACTCTCGATCACTCAACATAGCTTTAAATTCCTGAAGTAATGAGATTGGTATAAGGTGAGTAGGATTTCGGTTGGTAAAAGTAAACCCAAACGTAGAATGAGTAGGGAACAAAGGAGCCGGGAAACGTGCCTTTTAGGGTTGTTTCTCTTCTTGACTTTAATTTTTGCTGGGCTTCTTATAACGGTCCCGTTTTTTGCAGTACTATTTGGGCTCTTTGCTGGTTTGTTTTTCATCTTTCTAATTCTTCCTCGGGATCGGGTGCCCCCCGACCTTAAACGCATTAGAAGGGATATTGATCGCCGTGCTCATTTTCCTGCTGGTGCGTATGGAAAGGGTGTCGTGAGTTTTGAGGATGGAGGACCTACTCCCTATCAAAAAGAGGATAAGGACTATTAACATCTCGAATCAGTGGTATTTAATCGAGATAGTTTTTGATGAGATAGAGGAGCTCTTCTTCTAACGTGGGGAGGATTTGAGGATTCTCTATGATACGGGCAATTTCAGTACCATCAGGGGCATAAAGAAGAATGGTGGGAATGGCTTTGATATTGAGGGTATCGACTTCCGGAGGGCTTGGAGGGACCGCCCATTGACGCCTAGGGTTTAAGGGGTCGGTTTTTACACCACCAAGAACATAGATTGGTATGCCCGTTGCCTCGTGGATCAGTTCGAGGACAGGAATATTGGCTACGCAATCCTTACACCAATCGGCTCCAATGGCGACCACCACGAATTGGTTTGCACTCTTCTTTATGGATTCAAGAACTTCGGTTTTTGGTTGGTATTCTGTGCGTCTTGCTTCGTATTTTGGGCGACAATCGACTGAACAGGTGGTCATGTATTCAGAAATCGGCTTTGCACGGGTTAGCATATCCTCAAATTGCTGAGATATCATGAGTTTTTCAACCGCACTAAAATTTTGTTTGCCACTATAAGGTAATGATCTGAGTGTCGCGGGGAACAATAATTTTACCTGAGAAAGAGGTTCGAATACTGCGCAGCGCCTCACCGAGCTCTTCAAGGAGCTCAGGATACAAATGAGTCAGCACCAAAGCCTTGACATCAGCTTCAGCCGCGAGTCTGCCTAAATCCTCAGGTGTCGTGTGCGTAGACGCTTCTTCCTTCATGCGGTCTGGAAAAGAACATTCATGAATCAACAAATCAGCACCTTTTGCTGCTTTTAGCACGGTCTTGCAAGGGGCTGTATCTCCAGAGTAGACAACACGTTTGCCCTCGGCTTCAATATGGAACCCATACGCCTCAATATCGCCATGATCCACTGGAAACGCCAACACAGTCCAATTCCGAGTTTTAACTTGGAATCCGGGTTCAACCTGATGATACTTGAGCTTGACCTTCCCCTGCAAATAAGAGAAAATTTGCCCAAGACTACCAACCATTTTAAGCAACAATGAAGGCGCATAGACATTCAACGTCTTTTCATAACCAGAAAGCCAAAGGCTCTGGATGAGAGCAACTATGTCTGAAACATGATCAATATGTAAATGACTGATGAAAATGTGCTCAATTTTGCTGATATCCTCTAGACTACACGAAAGACGATGAAGGACACCTGCCCCTAAATCAAAAATGAGAGGCTCTCCTGCGATTTCTATCATCAATCCAGCAGATACACGGTCCGGAGAAAGCAGCGACGCCCCGCTGCCTAGAATCGTTACTTCCAATAGGCTCGACCCCACACAGCTTGAAGTACTCACCCTTTTATCAACTTTCCTCAAAAGTAAAAAAACCTATTATATTCACACTAACTACGCAAAGTTGAAATAGCTTCGACATAGAGTAAGAAAAGTAAGCGGAAGCTACCCTCAGGGGATCCGGATGATACACCACGTCTACATCATCGACGCACGCGATGAGATCGTCGTCCAGAAAAAATTCTGGATTATTACAGTCAATGTCAGAGAAATGCAAGACTTTGCTAGCCGTGTCAAAGAAGCCCAAGATACCATCATCGAAGAAATCGGACCTATCAAATACATCGGCAAACCCTTGGGACGTGGCATCGTCGTCCTCTGCGCCGAAGGCGTCGACGATGACGACACCCTCCGCGAAAAACTGGACCGCGTCACCTACGAATTCCGCCGGGTCATCAGCTACGAAGTCGAATACGAAACCTTCATGGACAAAGTCGACGAATACGTCACCACCACCCTCAAAGTTAGCATCATCGGCTACGGCGGCGTCGGCAAAACAACCCTCGTCACCCTCCTCAATGGTGGTGTTCCCCCCACAACCTATGTTCCCACCATCGCCATCGACATCCAAAAAATCGAAGGCGCCCGTATCGGCACCTACGAAGTCTCCACCTGGGACTTTGCCGGCCAGGATCGCTTCCGCAAGCTTTGGGAACTCTACTTCCGCGGAAGCCGAATTATCCTTCTAGTCACCGATTCCACCTTAGAAAATGTATTGAACAGCAAAGACATCATCGACCTGATTCGACGCAAAGACATCGCTGCCCAGTTACTCGCCATCGCGAACAAACAAGACCTTCCCGGAGCATTATCTCCCCAATTAGTCCAACGAATTTTAGGAATCAAAGCCTATGGAATGGTGGCGATCGATCCGAACAACCGGGAGAAGGCGCTAGAAATTATCAAGGAAGCCTTGAAATTATCAGCACCCAAGGAAGAACCGGTGGCTCCAAAGCCCGAAATGGTCTTCGAGTAACAACTCCTCTTTTGGTCTTTGCCAGCTCAGAATCGTTGAAATATTCCCCTTTCTCTATTAAGTATGGATAATGGGAGTTTGTATAAATGCTGTATATTATTTATGTTCAGCCTTATCTTGCACTCCCGCTCATCATAGTAAATTTAGCTGTGATTTATTGGGTGAAGAAACAAAGCGAAAGATCAAGAGGGGCGTCCTGTAATGACATCGTTCTAGCTGTGGTGTTTGCCTGTATAGCCCTCTCTCTAGGAATGACGTCCTCTTTCTATTCAATTTTAGAGCCTGTGCTGATCATTTTTGCAGTTGATGCTTTCCTCATCATGTTATGGGTTGTCTGGAAACTAGTCTACAAAACCGGGAAACAATATCGCTAATGTAGGGTTCTTATCGTTTGGTTTTGGTCGAGTTTTACTGGAGTCAAGAACACAAAATTTGGGGATAAGTATTAGCAGGTTTATCAGTTATTCATCGTCTGTTTTTCTTCCAATTAGATAGGTTAAACCGGTGATAATTGTAAAAATAACAACTAATGCAAGGCATGTATTGATGATAGTTGCTTGTGGGGTAATAGGAGGAGGTGTTGGTGGCGGTGGCTCTGGTGGCAGTGGCTCTGTTCCTGGGACAAGAACATAGCTGTTGACAATTAGACTCCAACCGCTAGCCCATCCTTCGTTGTCGTAGGCCTGAACGCGGAAGTAGAAGATTGTGTCATTTTCGAGCCATTCGATAAAAAGTGATGTATCTGCATGTGCTCCATTATTCAAAAGGGGGTAGAATAGCGGGGATTGGGCAATTTCGTATCGATAGAAAGTCACAACGCCGTCTAAATCCTTGCTGGTCGTCCAGATTACCGTTATGTTATGTGATGGATTTGGATTCTGAAGAGGATTAACCAGAGGACGAGTCGGTCGACTATGATTAAATCCATAAATTGAAATGTAAAAGGACCTATTTCCTGACACTTGGTTTATTTCTTCATGTGCGACAACCAACTGTGTGTGGTTCACTGGAACTAGGCTACTTAACTTGGGAACCGTATTCACACCCGTTTCAGTCCAACGACTGAGAATTTGTCCTGAAGCGCTCAATTTGTATACGATTCCTTGGAATGGATCAAAACAGAAAAAGCTACCATCCTGATTTCGATGTAAATCTCTAACACTCGAATCAGTTGTTGGAGCAGTTAGCGTCTTTATCATTTGAGTTGATGATAAACTCCAGATAGAAAGTCCCAAATTAACATCAATGACCGTAAGATATCCATTATCCGCTGTAACAGAATAGATGAATTGAAATTGACTTGCCCCTGCTCCAGATTCACCCCAGGTCCTCAAGAGGGTACCTTCCATTGAATACTCATAGAATACAGGGGTGCTGTCACAGGCGACAATGATTTTCTTTTCTAGCTCATCGATAGTCAAATCTTGAATAAATACATTTGAAGGAGGTATCATCCAATAAGCCACCTCTGTACCATTTACATCGATTTTTCTAATTTCATTCTCATAGAATTCAATAAGCGAATTGTTCCAGTATTCTATTTCACAAACTTCCTCCGTTCCTATTTGTTGAAGCCCATTGGTCGTAGTATTGAAGCCGTAAATAAATCCTGAATAATAATCGTAATCGGAAACAACAAGGTAGAAGGTATCTTCTCCATTAAAACAGATGTCTAAAATATGATCCCAGCCCATTGATGGAAAAAGGAGCCATTTCTCTCGTTTGTCATACTGTTGAAGAATATCTTCGGATTCGAGATGGAGAAAGCTGTTTGTCCAAAGAGGCCGTTCAGGTGGGTTGATTAATAGTAAGGCTTCCCATTCTTGGTCTGTTAACCGATTATTAATTGGTTGGGTAAATTCGTAATAGCTGAAGACAAGCCCCACAAAAATTAACGGGTTATCTCCTGGAAGCTCATGAATCACTAACAATGGGTTAAATGGTCCTACTCCTTCCTCTAAAACACGGTCAGATTCCCAGTCGGAAAAAATATCGGCGACGAGCATGGGTTCCTTATTCCCATACTTGCCTGGACCTTCCCCAAAATCTCGAAGGAGCTCCTCTTCAAGAGTCGCTAGTGGAATCCCGTCTTTGACTTTTTGGGCAATATTCTCATAAGAATTCACTTCGCCAGCCAGAAAGTTAAGATGTTGGCTGATGCGACTTGTGGTGAGGTTTGTTTCTATGAGAAGCGTGTGAAGATGAGAAATAAGCTCACGTAGTTCTGAGTAAAACTCTGGTATGGGTTCAGCAATTGCTGCTGCTGACGGAACTCCATAGCTTCCCCCTTGCTTAGCATAGAGTATATAATCGTGGCGAAGCTGTGTATACGAACCTAAGGCGGTGTTGAGCTTTTCATCTAACCAAGCTGTTGTGTTCATGAAAGCTGGATAAGAATCATCAAAAGGTTCTACAAGCGTTGCAAGAAGTTTAAACCAATTTGTGTAAATACATGACTGCCAATCGGTTTCAGTATAATTCGCTTCTATATCAGCTCTCAATGCCCGAAGTGTGGGTTCTAATGCTGGGTAAGCTTTTGTCTGTTCAGTTATCAATTCTAAGGCACGTTGAGATCCTGCCATGGTATACATTGATTCTAACGCTGTGGGTAACATCCTCCCCATAATATTCGGGTCTGTGGTCTGTTGATATGCTGCTCCGTCAGGAATCCAACGTTCACCCATCACCTGACAATATTTCGAAGGACTCATCCCCGCGATTGGGACTATCTGTGATACCGGGTAGACCTCCTTTTGAAATTCTTCTTTTAGTAAAGTGACATTCGCTTCAGACTCTAATATATTTGGTACAAAAGAGAGTCCAAACACTGAATCAACAGCGTATTGGATGAGTGTCGGTGTAACGCTATCTGCATAACCAGCAAAACGTCCAGTTACATTATAAATCACCGACCATAAATCGCCTATCCGGCTGTCTCGGAGCATCTCTGAGAAAAGGACAGCCTGACGGATATGGCGTGAAGTAAGTGAAAGACAAAATGTATCGTCCAATTGGAAAATGCGACGACCCAACCATTTCATACACCGAAAATAAGCTTCAAGAGTGGCGTTCCCCGCATAATGCCCGCGGGGTTTGTATTGCGTATAATCTTCACCAGGATAGTACTGAACTAATGATGCATCAAGAATATTGGTAACAAATGAATCTACGTCACTGGATGCATATCCTGGAACTGGCCAGCTATCATTTAACAAACGACAAGCAACAGAAAACAATACAACATTCCCATACACAGCAGCAGTCACATTGAGCAAGGTGGGAGGTAATGCTGCATACATCACAACACTCGCATTCTGCAACTCATGAACTAAAATCTCAAGCATTCCAATAAGATGGCCTGCCTCAACCATTTTCAAGATATCTTCATGTACAACATGGAATGCATGAAGCCATGCATCCGTGGTAACGATAATTGGAATATCCCTCTGAACCCAGTCAGAGTAAACCTCTCCCAATGACTCATATCTATGATTCCCCAGAACTAGCACTCCTTCGGTAAGTAATCGTGCTTCTTCGTCTGGTGAAAGATCAAACAGGGTTCGGATATCATTTAGATTGGAAGGCTGGGGAAACGGCAAGTCTATCTTCATCGCTTTTTGGTTTCTGATACCGGCTGAATTGGATGAAGACGATCCCAAAGCGAGAGTCCAAACTGGCAAAAATAGGCTACACGCGAGAAGGTGCACTAAAAAGACCGACCACCTTCTACGACGTAAACTCCTCAAAGTAATCCCACTAAGTATCCAACTGCACTCATTCTTATTCATTCAGGGTTTTTATAATTAGTTCTTGTGTTCGATTCTATCTTCACAAGCTTGGCTAGTCAATCCATTATTTGCTCTCAGTATCCTTCTTAGACGTGAAGAATTGGGTGAGGGCTGGTCGGGTGGGTTTGTAGTCTTTCTCGATTAGACCACTGTCTATGAATTTTTTCAACTGCAGAGCTTGTTCGATTCGGAAATCAAGACCATTGTGCTCATCTGATTTGGATTCACACACAATGCTCACTTTATCAATGAAATTCTGTTCGCGAAGAACGGATAGAAACAGCTTCCAGGGGACATTACTCCCCCCATTCAATGGAGCATGACGTACTTCCCCCCATCGGTTCGCAAAAATGCCTGAAAGATGTATTGGGAGGCGCCAGCGTGATAGGTCAATCTGTTGCTCAATGAGTTCCAGCCGTCGTAGAATACCACCTTCCGAAGTAACATCTCCACCGCGGGCGAAATCATGAGCAAAATCCCAGCAGAAAAGGCATCCTGCTTCTCCTGCAACTTCACAGACTTCGTCGAAGCTTCCAAAACCAGCAATCTTTCCAGCCACTTCAGGGGCGGGGACAGCAGTGATCTGATCATCTTCTATCTTTGTCATGATTTCTTTTAATCGTCGTAAGACTCGATGTTTCGCTTTGGTCTTTTTGTACCGTGAACCGGGATGGAAGGTAACATGTGTTGCTCCTATAAGGTCAGCGATATGTAAGCAACGAGTCATGTGGGCGCGACTGGTTCGGAGCTTTCCCTTTTCCCTAGTGGTCAAGGAGATAACATAGGGACCATGGATACTGACATGGAAGTCTTGGAGTTGATTCCCAATATTCTTCGCCCGTTCTTTGGAAGGATAACCGGGTAAGCCACCCCGGGGATTCCCTAGGACATTAGAGAGGCATAGAAGTTCGGTAGCTCTCAGCTCTTCAGCTCGCAGTCGGACTAATACCTGGTTGATGATTGAATCTGACGTGAAGGTGCTTAATGGGAAGGCTGCGAGTCCCACGATGGATTTAGGGGCTTTTAGCACGGTGTGTTCGCCTATCTGTGTTTGGTGCGAGTCTGCCTTTAAGTGTGCGGAATAAGGGATTTGATGTATCTACGGGGAAGCAGTTGGCTTCTGATTGAATTCGAAAGGTTTATATTTGTGAACGATTCTAATCTTCTAAAGAACGAAAAATTTCTATCGTTTGGTAAACGTCTACAATCGTAAAATAACCGAACGGAGTCGAATGATATGAAGAAAAAATATGATACTGAATGCTGTGTTAGAGAGAAAATGCTTGCGCAAATTTACCGTTATAGGCGTATTTGCTAGGGGTTGAAAGTGAAATGTCTTGGTTTGGACGAAAGAAAGACAAAGAAGGAGATTCGAAAGAAGAACTTCGGGAAGAAATGGAACGCTTAGAAAAACAGATGCAAGATCTGCGAAAACGGTTAGAGAAAGAGGGAAAGACCCCCGAACATGATGAACCTCGGGAATCCCGGGAACATCCAAGATCGTCCAGGTCTCGAAAAGGTGTTCGAGTTGCATTTGATAATGAAGCCTTTGGTGATGAAATGGCAGAGTTTGGTCGGCAGATGGGTGCTGCGGGTAAGGAATTAGGCGACTACATTAAGCTAGTGGTTTCCGATGCTATGCGTGGGGCCAATCGCGCTATGCGAAGCGTGTTTATTGGACCGGATGGTGCTCGGTTAAATATTGATGAAGCTGGAGTCGCTTTTGGCAAATCTGCTGGTGAAGCTCTTCGAAAGGTACCAGCCAATCAGGCGGAACGGTTACTTTCACCGCTAGCCAGTGCAGAGCGAATTGAACTTTTGTATTTGCTTGCAGAAGAACCCCGCTACCATCAAGATCTTATGGAGTTATCTGGATTAAAGCCAGGGACACTCCCTCATCATCTTAAGCAATTAGAAGAAGCCGGGTATGTCACCCAGGAACGGGTGCGAGGACGTTATCTGATTACAATCCCTGGTCGTATGGCGTTAAAACTTGCAGAGTATCTCCATAATCAGATGGTTTCAGGAATTGGAAAGGGTACGGAAGAAGACTAATGAGTGTGATGTCAAATGAGTTCTAGTTCAACTTGGGGTAATCGGGACCAAGAATTGGTTCTTGGGGCATTAGCTGGAAAGGTGGTTCACCCGACAGATATTGCGCAATCAGAGAAAGCCTTGCTCAGCGTTAATGAGGGCACACTCTATTTTCCGATTTTCTATCAACAGAAGGAAGTTGGCGGGGTCTTCATAGGATTTGGTCAAGCTATTATTGATGCCATTGCTGAAACCCATCGGGGTGCGGTCGGACGAAGTCACAGTTTTAATTGGAATGGTAGTCTTCTTTTGTTATGTGAAGACGGCGAATGGACACCACCTAGTACTTCCCATCCGAAAGAGAAGGATTTGAACCAATTTCATTTGGAATCCGCTGATGACGCTTATGAAAGGGCCCAGGAAATATTCAACCGGTTCTTTGTGAATAATCGAAACTGGTTTACAGACACCTTCATCCAACGGCATCGTGGCTGGGTTGCAACTATCTTAGACACCCAATATGGGAAATGTGGAATAATTGCTAGTGAGAATCGATTAGTGTTCAAGAAAGGCGATCTGAAAATTGTATTGAGTGGTAATAAACTGGTACAAGTAGAAGGTCGTAAGAAAGTCTTTGTCGCTGGAAGAGCTGGAAAAATCGTCCGCTTCGGTTAATCATAGGTAGGTCCGAAGCGGGCCTCTCTTCCCACTTTTTAAATTTTAGTAGTTTTTTTAGAGCAATATCCGAGTCCAACTGTGAGTCAGTGGAAGAGCTTTTGAGGAGAAACATCCATGAACAGATGAATTTCGTCTGTGCTTCATCTCCGAAGACGGTGACGAGTCGGGCCTAAAGGAGTATTGCATCATGGCATCATCAGATCATGATACTTTAGTGAAAGCGTATAATGCACTTTTCCAAACTGCACGAGATGACCTTCAAGAAATTGCTAAACATCTTACTAAAGCAAAAGGACAAGGCCTTCTGGATATCTTGGAACAAATTTCTGAATTGCTTCAACGAATTGAATCGGCGTCGGAAGTTCCGCAGCTTGAAATTGAGGTTGCCCGGTCGATTGCTCGTGACTATGACACAATTGCCCAGCGTTGGCGAGAGCTAGAACAATATTTTGCAGACCAGATTCATTATGATGATTATGTATACCGTTCCGATGAAGAACGGGCTGAAGCAGCTGAGAAAGCCCTCAGCGTGATTCATGGCCAAGCGTTGCAGGCATTGGACACTGCAGGAACAATGTTTGGCATTGCACGCGAATGGCGACGTGCTGCTAAAAGTTTCAGTACTGTAGTTCAGGCTCGAAAAACAGCTGCTGCTCCTTTGACTGCTATTCCGGCAATAATTCGCGAATACCGGTGTTATGAGCACCTTGACGATTCGGCGAACGTGTTGATAATTGGCCGAGCAATTCAGAAATTGCTGAATAGCGTGTCTGAGGATCTTTCTACTGACGATATCGCCATACTAAGAGAGGCTGTGGGCTTCTTCCGGAAAACTGCTATGACAGCGGTATCAAACCGACAGAAGGACCCTGATGTGAATATTCCTATTGCTGCTGTATATCTCTGGAATGAAGCCGAGGCGTTAGCTCTTATTACTCCACCAGACGATGATACAACGCTTAATCGATTTCGAGCACTTGCGGAATTCTTTGAACAGATTGGAAAAGAAGAACTGACTAAATCGGAACCTTCTATTCAGCGCTTTGTTGCCAGTTATATGGAAGGGGCTTTTGCTTATTTACGCATTACACGCGACTTCGAAGGATTCACAGTTGAAGAAGCCAAAGAACACAGTCTTCATCTTACAAAGTTTGCTGCGGATTTCGTTCTCACCTTGATGGAACGACTGGGATACCAACGGGTAGCGGTCGTGGAGGATTCAGCAAAAGCGGTGAAAGGGCTCATCGCGATTTTCGAGATGGTTAAACGAGGATATCAGGGCTCAAAGGCTTTTGAAGAATTGGCCACGCAAGCAGGGACGATCCTTGTTCAAGCACAACAACGCCAAGATCAACCACTCATTGACCTAGCAATGGTCTATCGCTGGCTTTGTGAAGGTTCAGCCCGGGGTTTATACGTTATCTGCTTGAAACTCATTGCTGATCTCTACCGAGTAGGAATTGTAAGTGATGTCTTAGATATTGGATCCAAAGAAGAACTTCGTCAAAGAATTCTCGACCTCGTTGCGGTTTCAGATCAGGATGAATTATTTGATTTACTAATCGATGCAGAAGTTGAATTCGATGATGTCGTCGATTTGTTCAAAAGCTTGGATCTTTATTGGGTTGCCGCTATCTGTAAACTCTGTCAAGGGCAACTTCGACAAGATCTCAGTTATCTTGAGGCGGAAACAGAAACAATCCTTTCCCCCGGAACTTCAGGGGCTACCGAAGATGAAGGGGATGAAGTGGATGCCATGCCATTTTGGGGAGCAGCACCATCTCGAGACTTTACTACTGCCGCAGAGTTATTCTCTCAAGCCTATCGACTTCAACGTGGTTTCGAAGAAAGTGTCTATGATGAAACAAAGGAATCTTGGATGCCCTATCGTGATCCAGACGATATTCGGCGAAGAGCCGCTTATAGCAGCTGGCTAGCTGGACTGGCAAATCTGGAAGAAGGCAATACTGAGGATGGTGGACGCGCCCTATTTAGTGCTAAAAATGCTTACGAATTGTTAAATCGGCATCATGAAGCGATTTCCTGCCTAGAAGTATGGCTAAAAGAACTCGTAACTACCATTAGCTCTGATGAGGGAGGTGGCGCACGACCAACTGAAGAACGATTACAAGAAGTTCTGAATGTCTGCGATGAACTAGTTGGATTATACTCTATTCGTCGCAAAACATCAGATACCGTGACAGACATTCTTAACATTGTTGGATTCCTTCAAACCCATGTTGGACTAGAAAATTGGACATTAGATGTATTTCTTCGTGCCCTCGAATATACACGTGAATCCCTCAAAATCGCTTACCCCCTTGGTATTCCCAACACCTCTTTAGAAAAACTGCGCTTCCTACGAGATGAACTCAAAGAATTCCTTAATGGCGATTTCGCAATCGGAATTTACCCCGATTTCAGAACCGAAACAACGATCTATTTTGAAGCTGAGACTCCAGTCAAACTTGCTGTTCTTAATGTTTCAGCAAAAGAAGCTGCAAATCTGAGCGTTCGCCCCATGGGCGTTCTTCCTCATATTTCTCCAAGTAGCACCCAACCATGGAAAGCCTCTAGGGATTCATCACAGGTTACAATGAAAAACTTCTACATCGGATCAGATGATGATGCTTTTGAGATTTCTGACACAGTCTATTATAGAAAACCAGCTGATGCCTTTGGTCCACCTCGTCCGATTCCTGTCGCACTCGATAGTGCAGTCACTCCTGACCTAGAGTCTGATTCTCCTTCTGAGCAGATTTCAGGTGAACAACCCTGGCTAGGAGTAATGTGGACAGGAGACTACAGTGGATTGGCGCTGGGTACGCTTAAGGGTGTCACTGAAGAACCTGCTGGCCCCGAAACACCCATTTTAACCATAGATGAATTAAAACAAGCTGCATTTTTCACCGTCTTTACAAAGTCCGCTCGCGAAGGTAATATTCTACCAGGTCAAGTATTTCCCGTAAGTTTTGGAATCTATCGTCATGGAACAGATGACCTTCTCGGCATTCAAACCTTATTCTTTAAGATCGCTAGTCGTCCGAAAATCCTTAAAGCGGAAACAAACTGGGCTGAGAATATTGGCGATAGATGGGAAGAAACCTTTGGAATTACCTTTGAGAAAGGAGCCCATCTTCCGATGTATGTCCCTCGGTTTGCGCCTGAATATGAAAGTAAAGTTTATGTAAACCCCCAAAACCTCACTCCAACAATAACTTTGGGCTCTGATGCTGTTGAACTTACTCAATACCTCCAACAGGTTCCGTACAAGTTTAGACTTCGCTACAAAGGTAAACGCGAGCTTCAATCAGGAAATAACTACTTAGTCGAAAGTAACATCACACTCGAAATGCCGATACCCGAAAAAATCGGCGGTGAATATGAATTTCTCCACATCAAAACACCTCCCCGTATACTAACGGCAGACGAACTCGCAATGCCTCGGCTTCGAAATGGGGTAAACTTTCAGGAACTTTTCTATGGCACCGTCTTCATCGGGGATGCCAAATATGATGGGGAATATTTTGTTTATCGCCTTTGGGTATGTTTCGAACCAGGTGAGCAGAATCCTGCCCCTGGGGCCAACTATCGGCAGGGGTGGACAAATCATCGCCTCGACATCTTCCTTGATCCTAAAACATGGGATCCTCGCCTGCTCATAACTGACTACTATGTTGAATTTGAAGACGGGCGGAGTGAATGGGTAGAAGCCCTTTTCACATTTAGAGCAGCTAGTTCTACTCTCTTTGGCATCCGTCGATTAACCGCTGATCTGAAGCGGGAAGCAAACCTCGCCTCATACCCAGATTCTTTTGAATCAGAAATTCGGTATGCTCTTACCCCCCTTAATGTTGATGCACAAACCCCTTTGAAAATCACTGGATTTGCACTCGGACAACGTTTAGGATTTATCGAACTTGTACGTGCAAGTTGGGCACGTAATAAACAAGACGGGCCAGTGATATTCAAGCCTCCCAGAGCGCATTTATTCCGGGACTACTGGAGCCAACGTTATGAACATGGGCTTTATCGTGATGACTGGCAGGGCGAAGACCACACTAATCAATATGAAATGAAAGGAAATGATCGTAGTGGAGGGCAATCAAAGTATATTCGAGGATTTCGAGAAAGGGCCTTCCCCCATGAAATTGGTATCATGACTCGTGCCAAGGATCGTTGTGACCTTCTCATCACCCCTCCAGGTGATGGTGAAACTACCATTATCCGGAATCTCGTCAATCCACGAAAAATCGAGCTCTGGACCCGACCTCATGTTAGCTTCAGCCGACGATTCAACTTTATCGCCAAACACTTTGGCAAACCACCTAAAATCCACACTGCTAGTCTTTACTTCTATAGTACTCGCCGTGAGCTTAATCCTTACTTCAAAACCCGCGTTCGTGGCAAAGACCAATGGATCTACTATCCTGAACCGCGCTACTGGAATGGGAAACAGTGGGTACCGATTCCCCAAAACTTTAACGCTGCCGAACATCCCGAAAACCTCGCCCACGGTATCAACACCTGGCTCGAAGCCGATGCCTACTGGATTTATCGCTATGTCTGGTATTGGCCCCTTGAAATCACTCTACCGCTTCCCCACGACGACTGGGAGCGGGCTGACATCTGGGTCAATGCCCGTACTGGAAAAATTGAATGGATTTCGTCAGATTATCATTGGCGTGAATTGTGGTATCAGAATGCGGTTAAGGTAAGTGGTGTGAATCCCATCATTGATTTCCTGTTCAACTGGAATACTCCCGAACCACTTACAGTGAAAGATGGAGCTCCAATCCACAAATCTATCGCTCCCTATTTTGAAGAAGGGAAAACGGTAGGAGAGTTTGCTGATCAGTTACCGTGGATGTTCGCTCGCTTCAAACATAGCACTGAACATATGCATAAACTGCATTCCTCTTTCTGGGGTCGTAACAAAGTTAAACTGGTATATGGCACTTTAGGCATTCTCATCGTCCTACTCATCCTCTTCCTCTTCCCGCCCACTCGGAACTTCTTACTTAGTCTCCTTGGGCTACTTCCCTAACCATATAGAAAGCCTGCCCAACAATATCAAGCTTTAAGAACATCCGACACCCACCTCTTTATCATTCTGTAAACCTAAGTATCCGTTTAAGGTGATTAAGTTGAAAGCTGAAGATGTAAAGCATGTTACTGTCCTTGGCGCAGGACTTATGGGTCATGGCATCACCCAATCCTTCGCCCAAGCTGGTTACCCAGTAACCATGGTTGATATCAAAGACGAATTTATCCAAAAAGGCCTGGCAAATATCAAATGGAGTCTTGGTAAATTTCTCGAAAAAGGCAAAGTCTCCCAAGCTGATCATGATGCTATCCTCAAGCGAATAAGTGTATCAACGAACCGTGATGAGACGATTAAAGAAACTGATCTTATTGTGGAGGCCATTCCAGAAATTCTCTCACTTAAACAGGAAGTATTTGCTGATATTGACGCAAAGGCTCCCAAACACACTATTCTTGCTACAAATACCAGTTCCCTTCCCATTACAGATGTCGCTGCCTCCACCAAACACCCCGAAAAAGTGGTTGGTATGCATTTCTTTTCACCTGTTGTACGGATGAATATTGTTGAAATCATCAAAGGCGAGAAAACTTCCGATGATGCAGCAAAAGTCATCTATGCTTTGACTGAGAAGATGGGCAAAGAGCCAGTGATGTGTAACAAAGATGTCCCTGGCTTTATCGCGAATGGCGTTCAGATGTTTCCACTAAATTTTGTCGGGCAGCTAATTGATATGGGCAAGTTTACACCAGAGGAAATCGATTCTGCAACCACAATGAAGTTGGGGCTTCCCATGGGCACTTTTGGACTCTTAGACTTTGTCGGCATTGATGTGGTCTATAATGTGCTAAAGTTCATGACCACACGGATTCCTGGAATGAAAATGGCCAAATGCCTTGAAGAGAAAATGCAGAAAGGCGAATTAGGCGCTAAAACTGGGAAAGGCTTCTACGAACATCCTGGAAATCGCTGGCAGCGTCCCACGATTTGGTCCCAAGAATTAGCAGACAAGTTCGACCCACAATTAGTCGTGGTCATCGGCATAAATCGGGCAGCCGAATTGGTTGCTGATGATGTTGCTTCGCCAGCTGATATTGACAAAACTATGAAACTAGGCTTTAACCAACCAGTCGGAACACTTGAGCTCGCTGACTCCCTGGGCATCGATGCTGTCGTTGAAAAACTCGAATACGTTGCTAAAGAATACGACGACTTCTATGCTCCTCACCCACTCCTTAAAGAAATGATAAAAGATGGTAAGCTAGGGATGAAGACCAAAGAAGGATTCTTCAAATACTAATCAATTACTAGTAGCATGTATAAGGATTAGAATATCTTTTTTCTCCATCTTCTATCCGCTAGCTATCGAAGGGGAATACACGCTTGCAGATCCGAATCCAAATGGGCATGGGGTCCTTCGAATTTATGATAAATGCCCGGCGAGCAATTTTCTACACCTTCCTTACCCTGTTTATGGCAGAAATACTTGGAGCGAATTTCATCCAACTAGGGCTTGTGATTACGTTACCAATGCTTGCTAACGCTGCAATGCAAGCTTTTGTTTGGGGGCGGGTAAGTGATTGGATTCGACGCCGTAGATTACTAATTGTGATTGGGGAAACCTGTGCGGGTCTTGGCTATCTTATCATTTGGACGAATATTTCAGTTTGGACAATTATTATCGGACTAACCATCATCGAAGCAATCTGGTCAATGTCGAATACTGGGTGGTCTGCCTTATTTGCTGATTTAACCAAAATACATGAACGTTCGACTTTAATGGGTCGTATTAATGCGGTGGGTATCATCGGACGTATTTTTGGGGCAACGGTGATTGGATTCTTGTATGATTTTCCACTTCCAGGCGCTGGTTTCTTTTGGGTCTTCCCCATCGCCGCGGGAATCATGTTTGGTAGCGTTGTCACACTGGTTGCAACTGTTCCTGAAGTACAGCATCCATTAGGTTCTAAAGAACTCTCACAACCAACCCAGTCATCAGGCTTGAAACTAAGTTGGCGGGACCGATATCCCAAAAATTATCTCGTTTTTCTTGGTGTCTGGGCGTTTATTACGGTGGGGTGGGTCTGTTATCTCTCACTGTTCACAATCTATCTCCGAGCTGGGCTCAATCTTAATTCCATCGAAATCAGTCTTGTCCGTAATGTTAACTCAGCCGCTGGGTTGATCGCAGCTCCAGTTGCAGGTATTCTTGGTGACCGAATTGGTCGAAGACCAGTCATCATTGGGGCTCTAATTATTCAGACCATCACTTCCATTTTCTACGGCTTCGTAAACACACTGATCGGAATGTTAGTGGTTAATGGAGCTAATGGCATCGTACGACCCACTATTCACACCCTTGGTTATGCACTAGCTGCTGATATGATTCCTGAAACTCGACGTGGTGAACTCTTCGGTTTGTATAATGCTGTCTGGACAATCTCATTTGGTACATCACCCACTGCGATTGGTGGAGTTTATGCCACATGGCGAATGGATGGATACCTGAATCTAGGTGCCCCAACCGTGACTGCAGCCACTCAGGCTATTGTTGACACTTTCTTCCTCTCAGCTGGTCTTGTCATACTAGGTATCTTTCTATTCGGATTTGTGGTCAGGGAACCAGAGCAAAAAGAGGGAGAACCAGACATAATTCATGATGAAGAACCAATCGCAATAATGGATACGTTAGACTAAAATCATCTATCATCTCATCGGGTATTCAATTCTAAATTTCGAGGTAAGTTAGTGACTCCTTTCCTTCTCTTTCTATTTGGTGTAATCCTCATCTCATTGAGTGGGGCCCTCGCGCCTGGGCCACTCCTATTCACAAATCTTTCCAATGCTCCTCGTTGGGGATGGAAAGGTGGTATCTGGCTTTCACTAGGACATACCTGTGTTGAGTTGCCTGTTATTCTTCTCATTGCCTTCGGTTTAAGTTTCGTTATCTACATACCATTCGTTCAATTCACCATCGCTAGTCTCGGAGGTATCGTCCTACTATTCTTCGGAGTCTTACAAATTCGAGAAGCCTTAGCATCAACAGAAAAAATTGAACAAGAGGATTTAGCAAAATCAAAGCCAACCCGTCATCCATTCTTCATTGGTTTGATCTTCTCTGCCCTCAATCCTTTCTTCATCGTTTGGTGGTTTACCGTTGGTGCTACTATCGTTCTCACAGCACTCCTCTTTGCCGCATTAGGGGGTGTCTTAATCATGTTCTTGTCCCACGTCTGGATCGACTATGCATGGTTAACAGGAACTGCATGGGCAACACAAAGAGGATCACATCTAATTGGTTCGAAAGGATACCAAGTTCTCATCGCATTTTTTGGGTTACTTCTAATCTATTTTGGAATCCTCTTCTGCTATAATGCATACCTCCTTGTAAGCCTACTTTAGTCTTCGAGGGCTTGGCCAAATCCGCCCCCACCAGGGGTTTGGATGCTAATAATATCCCCCTTTTCTACCGTTAAAGTTACTTTTCCTGGAATTTCCTTCCATTTTCCATTATGCCAGTGGCGATTCTTTCCAAGGCGTCCGGGAAGACCTCCCTGTAATCCCCAAGCTCCAAAACGGCGCCGTTCACTCTGTACAGAAACAACTGCATTATCCACAAGAATTTTGATATCCCGTCGGATCCCCCATCCCCCTCGATATCGTCCTTTCCCTCCGCTATTTGGAATCAGATGATAACATTCAACTCGAAGCGGATAGGTGCTTTCCAGCGCTTCAATTGGCGTATTCGCGGTATTAGTCATATGGCTGTGAATCCCATCAATTCCATCTTTGGTAGGACGAGCACCCAGACCTCCCCCAATCGTCTCGTAAAAGGTGAAGGCTTGGGTAGTCCCAGGGATAACTCCCCCAATTGTCAGATTATTCATCGTGCCCTGACTTGCAGCTGGAATTTTGTCAGGAAGTGCATTCTTTAGCGCTCCCAATAAGACATCCACAATTCGCTGGGAAGTTTCAACGTTACCTGCAGATACAGCGGCAGGAGGAAGCGGATTGAGAACCGATCCCTCTGGGGCAATTACTGTCAAGGGTGAGTAACATCCCGCATTTACCGGAATTGTGGGATCTGTTACGCATCGAAGAACATAATATGAACAGGACAAAGTGACGGCTAACGGAGCATTGACATTCCCTCGAGTTTGTTTGCTACTTCCTGTAAAATCGAAGATAATCTGTCGCTCTTTGATTGAGACTTTGACTTTCAATTCAACGGGTTTTACAGATATTCCATCGTTATCCAGGTAATCAGTGAATGTAAAATCCCCCTTGGGTATTTGTCCAAGTTGTTGAAGCATCCGTTGACGTGAATATGCATGAAACTCGTCAAAAAATGTGGATACAGTGGATGTGGAATATTTAGCTAGGACTGATTCAAATCGGGTGGTGCCTGTTTTATTAGCCGCAATTTGAGCTCGGAGATCCCCTTCTCTTTCAAGCGGTGTGCGGACATTGGCGAGAAGTAATCGCCAAAGTCCCTTGTTAACGATTCCTTCCGCGACGAGTTTGGTGGGTGGGATTCGTAAACCTTCTTGAAAAATCTCGGTTGCTGCTCCAGGCATGGAGCCGGGGGCTGATCCTCCAACATCTGCATGGTGCGCACGATTTGCTACAAACCCTGCAATGGTTTCATTGAATATAACTGGAGAGATGATAGTAATGTCAGGAAGGTGTGTTCCTCCCTCATAGGGATCATTGAGGATGATGATATCGTCCTTTTTCCAGACAGAGGTCGGAAAAACTTCTAATGCAGCTTTAACCGATTCAGGCATGGCTCCTAAATGAACAGGGATATGCTCAGCCTGGCTGATCATCTGCCCCTTTGCATCAAAGGCAGCCGCAGAGCAATCTCGTCGCTCTTTGATGTTCGGTGAATATGCAGTTCGAACAAGAGTGGCACCCATTTCTTCGGCAACTGAGATAAACGCATTGCGAAGAACCTCGAAAGATATGGGATCCGTTTTCATTGGATTCCCTCCAAAACTATATTTCCGCCTTGTTGAACGCTGGCGCTGGTATCTGGGTGAATCACCGTAGTGGAATCCAGTTGCTCAATAATAGCTGGCCCTTCAATGAATGCACCACTTCCCAATGAAGAACGTTCGTAAATCGGCGTTAATGTGGAGTGGTTTAACTCCTCAAAAAACACCTGTCTTTTCAGACGAACTTTTGGAGTGCCTTTTTGTTTGGAGAGTTGGACTGCTTTGAGCTTAGGCATAGGTCCTTGAGCAATTACACGAAGATTAACAATCGTAACCTTTGCGTTAGGGGCAGCAAATCCGTATTGTGTCTGATGTTGAGTATGAAAACCTTGCTCCAATTGAGTCATCCACTTCCTTGATATTCGACCCTTCGGGACCGGTAATGTGATTTCGTATGCTTGTCCTGAATAACGAAGATCTGCGAGACGTTGAAGTTTCATAGCCTTTTGTGTTATACCTTGAGCTGATAGTCGGTCTTTTAGCTCGTGTTCAAGTTGCAAGAAAATCGAATTGATTCGGGAGAGATTAGGGGTTTGGGTTGATTCAAGAATAGTGTGGCTTTGATCAGTGCGAAGATTTGTTGTTAGTAAACCCAGAGCTGAATGCAGGCCAGGCGCATTAGGAATAATAACACGGGGAATTCCAAGATTTTTTGCGAGTGCCCACGCGTGCATTGGTCCTGCGCCTCCAAATGCCACCAATGCAAAATCACGAGGGTCATATCCACGTTGGATTGAGATTACACGAATAGCGCGTTCCATATTGGCGTTGACCACACGGATTACACCGTAGGCACATTCTTCAAGAGATAAGCTGAGTGGCTTTGCTAGTCCTTGTATCGATTGAGACGCCAGTTTAGTGTCTAATGCCATGGTTCCTCCTAAGAAATAGTTAGGGTTAAGGCGTCCTAAGATGAGATTTGCATCCGTAACCGTAGGCTCTACTCCACCTAGCCCATAAGCTGCAGGTCCTGGTTCTGCCCCCGCGCTTTGGGGGCCTACACGCAAAATCCCTCCTGCATCTATCCACCCGATGCTTCCTCCTCCTGCCCCAACGGTCTCCACATCAACCATAGGTAGTCTGCAGGGCAATTCGTCAATATGTCCTTCTGTTGTCTCTCGAATAGTACCCTGACTAATCAATGCGACATCTGTGCTGGTTCCACCCATATCAAAGGTGATGACGTTTTCATGTTTTGTGACCTGACTCGTATAACGGCCACCTAAGGTTCCTCCTGCGAGACCACTGAATAAGAGTCGGGCTGCCTGATCTTCCGCTAGGTGAGATTGGAGAACACCACCATGACTTTGCATCACCAGCAATGGTGTCATTAGCCCAATCTCCTGTAAAGCAAGTACAAGCCGTTGTAGGTAGTTAGTGAGGACTGGGGTGACATAAGCATTCAATACTGTAGTGGACATTCGTTCATATTCACGGTATTCAGGTAAAATGGTGGAAGAAACGGAAATTGGAATCAATGAATCCTGCTGTCGAAGCTCTTCTGCGAGTTCTTCTTCATGCTGTGGATTCTGAAATGAAAAAAGAAGACATATTGCGACAGCATCAGAATTGAGGGCGGCTTTTTTCACTGCGATTTTAACTTCTTTTTCGGTTAATGGATTCAGAACCTCTCCGTCAAAACAAATCCGCTCGTCTACCCCTATTATCTTGTCGCGGGATACAAGTGGATGCACTCTATCGACATATAAATCATACAATGTAGACCGTTGTTGACGTCCGATTTTCAGAAGGTCCTCAAATCCTTTCGTCGTGATAAGACTTATCGTGGAGCCTTTTCTTTGAAGAACAGTATTGGTTGCAACAGTGGTACCATGGAGTAGATATTGAATCTTTTCAGCTGGAATTTTTGATTGTTCTAATGCTTTTTGAATCCCTTCTAATACACCGATTGACGAATCCTTGGGTGTTGATCGGACTTTTACGTGCCACCGCGTTCCTTTAGAATCAATTAACAATACATCGGTAAAGGTGCCTCCAACATCAATACCGATACGTACTGGCTCTTTATCAAGACCGTGTTCATGCATCTTGTTCCCGCAACAATCTCGTTAATTACTGTGATAAAGGCTTCTACCTTTACTATAACAATAACAGTCTTTTTTTAGATGCAGCCTAATTTCATACAACAAAGGCAGGCTATGTGTATGACTACCGGACAACCATCATCGATTAATTTGCACTCTTGTCAAGCACTCAAACCAAGTCGACGACAACCCTCCGTGTTAAAAACGATTAGCTATAAAGCATTCATCATTCCCGTTATACTGATGATTATTGGCGGTCTAATTTGGGGGCTCACAGCTTTTCTTAGTCCCTCAAATCTGCCTCTCATCCTCTTAGGGCAAATCATTTTCATGATTGGGATGTTTGTCACAATTATCCTCGGATTTTGGGTAATGACGATAGTCCGAATGCCCCCTCGCTAACAGATCTCTTGTCCTCTCAGTCTCCCTCATTCAGGGTATTGTTATCCATTCCAACCTTTAGTTTGTGTTTCACTATGGGTTCGAACCATTCAGGTCCCAATAACCTACCAACAACCACTCCTGGCATAATGGCAAGGAGTTGCACCATGAATAACCGAACTGAAATATCAATGGCTATCATTATTAGAATATCCAACAAATTCCAAGCCGCATAAATAGCGATAGCTAATGAAAGAATTCCGAAGAGAAAAAGAAATCCCATGAAGACAGCTAATAAGCCACTCATTATGGCATAGTGAATTTCAGTGCTATACATACCAATTATAATTCCAATTAGAACAACAAGCAATCCAAAAATCACGACATAAATAAGATTCACAAGAAAAGCGAAAACTGCAGCCGTGATTAAGAGTCCCCCACCGAGAATTGAGATGGCGGTTCGGATATACAGAGAAAGTCGTTCCTTCTGAGGTGCTGTTAGTTCCATTTTAGCTCACTTCCTCCACACCAGTCCAAGGCATGATAAAGTGTCGAAAAACCACATACAACCATGCTCCAACATAAGCGCGCATTGGATACTGGAATAGCCAGTTCCATTGCTCGCTGAGTTCTGCATTAACAATTGATTCTATAGCATCACCAGTGAACGTGAAATTTTCCCAAATAGTGGTTTCTTCACCAGGTGCTAAGATGATATCACCAAATGTATCTCTGTATGCAATTAATTGATCATTCAAGTAGACCACGAAGGCATATCCTTCAATGCGAATCAGCTTTGAACCATTATTCTTCAAGGGTAATTCGATGGCAATGATTCGAGTTGTCGAATTAGGTGTTATTTTTAGAACGCGACTTATTTGAGGAGCGAACTCATTGGTAGTATCATACACACCCACAAATTCCATGGAGAGAACAATACTTACAATCCCAGACACTACTATAACCAAAAAGAAGATGGCTGTAACTAGTTTCTGGTAGCGTTTCTGATTTAGTAGTGCTTTGATTCGTTTCATTTGGGGGCGTCACTCGCCCTGCGACAAAGTGTCTTCATTGTAAAAAGGTTACTGTCAATGCAAAGAGACTGTCAATTACCTATCATGCTAATAATTGCTACTTGCACCATAAGCAAAGCTTATAAAAGCCTAGTCTGAATTGGCAAGACGCTTGGATAAATGCTGGAGGCTAAGCATGTGGGCCTACGTGAGTTCGTAATACGGCGTATAATTAACAGCTTCATCCTTATTCTCGGCGCCATCATCTTCAATTTCTTCGTTTTTCGGATGATGCCCGGTGATCCTGTCTCGATTTTAATAAGCCCCTCAATCGATATTAACCAACAAGAACTTGCAGATGCACTTCGCGCCATGTGGGGCTTAGACCAACCCCTCCATGTTCAATTTGGTCAGTATATCGTAAATATGTTTACCTTCAACTTCGGAATTTCGTTTTCTGAAGGGAATCGCCCCGTGGTTGAATCTATTGCCGCTCGTCTTCCCAACACATTACTTCTGATGGGTACCGCGGCAATTGTCACCATCGTCATCGGCATCGCCACTGGTATCGCCGCTGCGTCTAAGCGAGGCGGCGCTTTTGACATGGGCATGGTCACCACAGCGCTGGTCCTCTATTCAGTTCCCACCTTCTGGCTGGGGATGATGTTTATCCTACTCTTTGGCTTCTACATTCCTATTTTCCCAATGGGGGGCACCGTTAGTGTACCCGCCCCGACTGATCCACTTGCTTATTCCTTGGATGTGGCATGGCACCTCGTACTTCCTGCCCTCACCCTGGCACTGGTTTCTTATGGTGGCTACATGCTCGTCATGCGGAACACCCTCATTGATGTGCTCACCGAAGACTATATCGTCACCGCCCGCGCTAAAGGCGTCGATGAACGCACGGTCTTATACAAGCACGCCCTCCGGAATGCGATTCTTCCCTTGGTGACCATGATTGCGTTAACCTTCGGGTTCCTCATTACCGGAGCGACCTTAACGGAAACGGTGTTTAACTGGTATGGTATTGGACGGTTGATATTCGACTCCGTCATTGCTCAGAATTATCCGGTCTTGCAGGCGCTTTTCTACATCATGGCGTTAACCGTGATTGTGGCGAACTTCATTGCCGATATTCTCTATGGCTTCTTGGATCCCCGTGTTCGATATGACTAATCTAGATGGTGAATAACTTGGTTCGATGGAATGAGTACCGTGATAGGCTCTTAGGCTTTTGGAGAGAGTACCGAAAAAGCAAGATGGGTATCGCTGGAATCAGTATCATCCTTTTCTTCACTGGTATGGCTCTTACTGCACCTCTTATAATGCCTTGGCCAAGCCCAATTTTGCCACAACAGGCTCCACCAATCGCCGCACCAATGTGGCTCCTACCTTTAGATCCTATAGGCTTTACCACAGTGTATCCGATTGAAAATGGCAATTTTGATGACAGTGACGCTGGCTGGTTCTATAACGAAACAATACAATCTGAAGGATATAATGTTGTGAATAATTCAGAGTTCAATGATAATGCGGATGAATGGAATTCCCTGATAGTAAATGGTGGAGGGATTACCTCTGCTGCCTATAATCCTTCAGCGGGTTCAACGACCTTTGGTGGGAGTGGGCCAGGCTGTTTTGAAGTCAGTTACGATGATACTAGCATAGTAACAGCCTATGGTGTTACAAACATTTACATCGAATACCAATTTAACTGGTTTGACGACAAATTTCCACCTGGATTAATGAGTTTTCACCCATCGTTAGTGAGAGTTGGATACTCGATTGAATTCAACATGGACAACACCTTCGATGAAGTTGAGCAATTCGAAGCTCGTCTCGCCGTTGAGCTCATGAATTCATCTTTAATTCCCTATGAACTCCATTCTCAGGTCTATACGGTGACGGGTCTTCGACCATGGTCCAGTCAGAGTTATGATATGCCCCAACGAAACGCCACAAGTGTGTTTTCTGCAACCGATCTAATGATATTGCGGTTCAATATCAGGATGTTTAACCCCTACGGCCATGATACTCCGGATGTAACTGTTCGCTTGGATGATATTCAATGTCAAATTCGTGCTAGCTACGCTGACCAGAGTGATAATCCCCTGATGGTTGGACAGTTTAGTAGCACCGATGGAAGTAATGCGAGTGGACCTGGAAGCTACCTCTTTACTTACGAGGACACTGATAATACAACAGCACATTATGGCTCGACTGCTTGGGTGGAATATGCATTTGATTGGAATGAGTTAGATACACCAGAAGAAGTCTACTACACTTACTACTATACAGTAGAAGCGGATGGCAACTGGGGTGACGCTCACGTCAATATTATCCAAGAATGCTATGTGGACAATACTGGAGAAACCGAAAACCTCTACTATTCCGATAACATTTATAGTGACCGTGCCTGGGGACCGGGTCCAAGAGTGATATGGAACGTTTTTGCGAGAAGTAACACCTTTGGCAATAGGGGAACACTGAGAGTGCGATTCCGTGTTCTTATCACCGATCCAACGCCCGAAGATACCGTAAGAATATCTGTCGGTGTAGACGACTGCGAATTAGAAGTATTAGGCAACTACTTCGGAAATCTCGGTGCTGGAGTATATGGAGAAGACCTTTTTGCACAATTACTATGGGGGGCAAGAATCGCTCTATTGGTAGGTCTCTGTGCAGCTTTCATTGCGGTCTTTGTAGGACTCATCGTTGGGCTCATCTCAGGATATTTTGGGGGAATCGTTGATGAAGTCCTCATGCGAGTAACCGATTTCTTCCTAGTCATTCCAGGTCTTCCACTGATGATCGTATTGGCTGCTATTCTCGAACCCCGTTGGTATAATATTGTCTTAGTGATAGCATTAACCGGATGGACGGGAACTGCCCGACTTGTTCGATCTCAGGTTCTTGCTGAAAGGCAAAAAGCCTATGTTGAAGCCGCACACGCCATCGGCGCAAGTGATCTTTACATTATCTTCCGCCACATATTACCCAATGTTACGCCTCTTCTCTTTGCCCAGATTACCCTTGGAGTAGCTGGATCAATACTATCCGAAGCGGGTCTCAGTTTCCTTGGGTTAACGCATCCTTATGACGTGAGTTGGGGTCGAATGCTACAAGCTGCTGCGACTGGAGGCGCATATACACAAGGTGCTTGGTGGTATCTCTTCTTTCCTGGTATGTGTATCGTCTTACTAGCGATGTCATTTACTCTTGTCGGATATGCAGTCGATGAGATACTCAATCCACGCCTTCGAATTCGCAAGGAGTAAGGAGGAAAAAGAAAATGGCTGTACTTGATGTAAACCACCTCAAGGCTTACTTTTTCATCGAAGCAGGTGCCGTTAAGGCTGTTGACGACGTATCTTTTGAATTAGAACGGGGAGAAACGCTCGGTTTAGCAGGAGAATCTGGTTGTGGCAAATCAACCACAGCTTACGCGCTCCTCAACCTCCTTCCTTACCCTGGACGCATTGTTGAAGGAGAAGTATTGCTTGATGGTGAAGATCTCACAAAGAAATCTCCTTCTGAGATGCGGAAGATACGTTGGGATGAAATCTCAATGGTCTTTCAAGGAGCAATGAATGCACTGAACCCAGTCCTGCGCATTGGTGACCAGATTGTTGAGGCTATTGTGCTCCATGAAAATGTTTCAACTGATGAAGCGTACAAGAAAATGGAAGACATCCTGGAAGTCGTGGGTGTTGATCCAACCAGAGCCCACAACTATCCCCATGAATTTAGTGGGGGAATGAAGCAGCGTGTCATGATCGCAATGGCATTAGTCACTGAACCCAAAGTCCTCATTGCTGATGAACCCACCACTGCTCTTGATGTAACCGTTGAGGCACAAGTTTTGAAACTTCTCAAAAGTCTACAACAAAAATTTCAGCTATCCATTATCCTCATTACACATGATCTTGCCACCATCGCCGAAGCGTGCGATCGCGTAGCGATTATGTATGCGGGACAAATTGTCGAACTAGCTGATGTAATTACCATCTATAAGGAACGGCTTCATCCCTATACCGAGGGTCTCATTCGATCAGTCCCCAGCTTATTGGGTACAGAAAAACTCGTACACATTCCTGGCGCTCCACCTGGGCTGGTCAACCCTCCCTCTGGGTGTCGCTTCCACCCACGTTGTCCGATAGCAACAGAAATCTGTACTCGAGAAGAACCAGAATTTCGGGAAATCAAAGAGAAGCATTTCGTCGCATGCCATCATGCAGATCAACTCTGGGGTAAAAACGTCTGGAAGTAATAACTTTGGCTACAACTGAAACTCTAATCAAAGTTCGGAACCTGAAAAAATACTTCCCGGTTCGCCGCGGTCTTATCGCTCAACTCGTTAGTCGCGAACAGATTTGGGTGAAGGCAGTTGACGATGTATCCTTCGACATTATGAAAAACGAAGTCTATGTGCTCGCGGGCGAATCTGGCTGTGGTAAGACAACCACAGGTCGTGTTATTCTAAACCTCACACCACCCAGTGATGGAAGCATCACCTATCAAGGTATGGATTTAACTGAAATCACCAAACAGGAAATGAAAGCCCTTCGTCCCAAACTCCAAATTATTTTCCAAGATCCCTATGAGAGTCTCAATCCCCGACTTAGTATTCATGATAGCATTGGAGAAGCACTTCAAGTCAATCGGCTTGCAGAAAGCCGCGAAGAATTAACTGAACGTATCAAAATGGCTATGGAAGATGTCCGACTCATTCCCCCTGAAGACTTCATATATCGATACCCTCACATGCTCAGTGGTGGACAGCGTCAACGTGTTGTTATTGCTCGTGCAATCGTTACACAACCCGAATTCATTGTCGCCGACGAACCCGTTTCTATGCTTGATGCTTCCATACGTGCTGAAATTCTCCAGCTCCTCAAAGACTTAATCAAAAAATATGATCTCACCTATCTTTACATCACCCACGACTTAGCCTCTGCTCGGTATATCGGGGACCGGATTGGCATCATGTATTTGGGAAAAATTGTAGAGTATGGTCCCGTCGGACGGGTAATCGATAATCCCAAACATCAATACACAGCGATTCTCGTTTCTGCGGTTCCCATTCCCGACCCAACTCTAGTTCATACACGACGCGCTCCCGTCGGTGAAGTTCCTTCGCCGATTAATCCACCACCAGGCTGTCGGTTCCATACCCGTTGCCCCTTGGCGGATGAGAAATGTCGACTCGAAGAACCTCCTTTCAAAGAGGTTGAAAAAGATCACTATGCTGCCTGTTGGCATTGGTTTGATCCCAAACAATGGGAAGACGAATGAGCTCTATCTCAGTTCGATATCGCTTAGTTCAAGCGTTCCTGTGTTTCACTCAATTATGTACTCCACTAGGCTATCACTGGTTGCGAAATAGCTGTTGGATGATTTCTGGTGCTTGAGGCGTGGCTTGTTTCAAATATTTGTCCTGGGAAAACAGGTCAAAGAATTTTGCCATCTCCCGGAGCTTGCCTACAACATCCAAAATGGTCCGTTTCTCAAAATCCATCTGTTTGATTACCACTTCAATATTTTCAAAAGTGGCATTCTCGAAAATCTTTGCTGCTTCTGGGACTTTTGGAATTTTCTTTGTAGCCAAGCAGATGAATGTATCTGCAAGACTTGAATAAAGGTCTTTTATGGACTCAAGAGTTCCCGTATATTGTTTTCCTTGGAGCAATTGATACGTCACTGTAAGCTGTAAATTCTTCAAAATGTATTGTTTATTCTCAGGATATTCTACGATGATTTCTGGGGGAAGATTAATGGGATCGATTAATCGAAGAGCATACATTTCCGCCTCCGTCTCCACAAGGCCTTCAGCTATCAATGCAGTCTGCATTTCTTTCCGAGCATAATGCCAAACTAGATTTGTATTGATATTCCTGCCCTCAGGAATGATGATAAAATGCAAACTTATCCCAAGGCCATACTGGCTTTTTGGACCACTAAGAAGAAAAGGCGTTCCCGTGTCAATGGGTAACGACGCCACATTGGAATCCATTTTTTCCGAAGGCTTACGTGGTACGGTTGTCTTGAATAATTTTAAGAGAGGAACAAACATCGTTGAAGACGGCGGCTTAGGCTTTCGTCGATAAAAAAACGACATAGCTGGTCACTACTCAATCAACAAAATATGGCTTGCTATTGGTCGAAGTAATTAATACTAACGGTTCATACGACGATCAACATGAAGCATGAACAGGGTTTGTCGTAAATCAGTGAGATTTGGTACCCGGGCAACCACGCCTTCAGCGACCAGTCGCTTCAACGCATACCGAACAGTTCGGGGGGCAAGATTGGTGTTTTTGACGATGTCTTTGCTGGTCATTGGACCATTACTTTCAATAACATGAATGATCTTTGAAGCACTCGGCGGTTCCTTGTGACTTCTAAACCACTTCACATTGCCACCCATCAAATCTTAAACGTTCCATTTTTAAAAGCGTTTCGAATACGGAAACGACAAAAGACGAAGAAATCTTCACAAATTCACTGGTTCCTTATAAAGCCCATTAATCTTGGATGAAAAATACACATTAACCTATAAAAAGCTCATCAAACCACTATTTCGACAACCTACTGTAAAGTAGGACAACGGATGGAAAAAACAAAATGAATGGAAGTTTGCTTCTTCCGAAGCGATCACAAACAGCACTATGGTTTTCAACGATTCTATTAGTTTCAATGTTTGTCGGTATCTCCGCTGCACCAATAAGTCAGCTCCTAGCGCCTGCATTTACATCATCAACTCCTTCAGTGTTACCAGAGAATTTCTTCAATGGGAATCCTACAACTTCAATGCCAAAGGATGTCATTGATCCACTCGCAAACATCAATAAGAACTTACACTCATGGATTGAAACCGGAAGCGTGCCCTCGAATATTCGTAGTCGAGACGGCGCCTCCGCTGTTATTCTTGGTGTAACATTAGATGTCGATTGGGATGAACTGGAACTCCTCATGGACATTAAAGATGTCTTCCAGGTAGGCCCAGGTTATCTTGTACAAGGCTGGGTTTCTACTCCCAAGAACCTCAAAGCAATTAACGCCCTTGATTACACTGGTATGATTACTGGTGACGAGTATATCGAATTTCGATCAGATTCTAATCAAGACCAACCCGTGGTCGACAAATATGTTGTGCGAGACATAATTGGCGTCGACGATATCGAAACCTACTATCCTGATATCAACGGAACAGGTGTCACAATTGGTATCTGCGATACAGGTGTTGACTTTGGTCACACTGATCTAGCTGGTCAACTTGACCGCGATGGTGGCTTACCCACCACTTTTGATCCTGGTGGAAATGGCATCATGATCACTAGCTACGCTCTTCCTGTGGTTGGTGGATATCTCCTAACAGAGGGTCTTGATTTCACCATGTGGGTCGCCGCATTCGGTGGCACACGCTTATCCAACACCACCTATGGCATCTACACTCACGATTTATTCGTTGGTGGATTTGGCGGAATCACAAGCATGTCTGGCTTTTATAAAGTCGGTATGGGTCTTATTGTTGGCTCAGGAGTTGCTCGCAACTTCTTCGTCTTCATGCTTGTTGACTCAACAACACCCTTTGTCTATGACACGCTTTACATCGACTGGGAAACCAGCTGGGCTATAACCGCAGACTATAATGGCATAGCAACCAGCGTTTCAGCAGACTGGGACTTCACCAATAACGCACCCCACCAATGGGGAGACGGGACAGAAGTCCTTGCCTTTGACGCGGATAGCGACGGTTATAATGACTACAGCGCTGGAAATCTTGGTTGGACCAACGATATCTATGACCTCATCACTGGTGACCTAATCGGTGGTATTGATCCTCAGGGTCGAGGATTTGCCCACTTCCACGATAGTGCATACCATGGTACATGGTGCGCTGGTTCTGCTGCTGGTGCAGGAATCCAGACGATGGACATCTACGGGAACGGCACACTCTACAATCTTCCTGGTATCGCTCCAGGCGCGAAGGTCATGGGCTTAATGACACTAACAGGCGGCGACTACCTCACCACCTGGTTCTGGGGCGCCGGATATCATCCAGCAACCAGTCCTCCATCGAGGCCTTGGTGGCTCTGGACGTATACGGGTGCTCACCAAGCCGATGTCCTCAGTAACTCCTGGGGCTATGTCGACGAATTCTTTGGTGGCGCATACAACTTCTTCTGGGGTGTTGACGGCTACAGTGGCATCGTTGACTTTCTCTCCTGTGGTGGTCTTGAAGACTGGAACGATTATGCTGGTCCACCTCATCCAGCACCGGTCTTTGTGTTCTCCGCAGGAAACGCAGGTCCTGGTTATGGTACCAGTGGATCACCGGCTGGCCAAACGGCTATTATGGTCGGTGCAAGCACCACCGCCCACTACGCCCAACCCACCTACAACAACGACAGTTCACTCGGTGCCCAACCCTACGACCAAATTGCTGACTTTTCCAGCAACGGTCCTTTCCCACAATCTAGTCCACTGCCAGATGTGGTAGCTCCTGGAGCCTACGCTTTCGATATTTCTCCATTAACCCTCGCTTACGGTGATGGAGCTGAAGCCTGGACAACCTGGGGTGGAACCAGTCAATCTGCACCCTTCACGGCTGGTGTCGTAGCGCTCATGAAACAAGTGAATAATGTTGCTCAACCCGATCCAGCAACCCGAGTCGGAGGCATCTATGAATCGCTCCTGAAAGCCTCAGCGGATGACATCGGTCAACCGGCCCTTCGACAAGGGGCTGGCCGCATCAACGCCTATCGGGCTATCGAAATGATGTTTGGCAATGCCACAGACCATTTCGGAAATCCGCTAGTCTACATGTGGAGTGACAATACCTTCGGCGAATGGGGAACCTATGGTGATGTGTCTGGCTGGTGGCGCGCCTGGTACATGAACATGTATTACGGTGTGGTTGCTGGCACCAACACTTACAGTGACGGCGACAGTTACTATCACCCAGGTGTTTCTGGCTTCGCCGGTGCACCCAACGTCACTTGGTATGATGCAGGATTCACCACACATTCCATGAAAGCTGGTGATACCAAGGAACTTCAGGTAGGAGCTGGGTTAGCTGGTGGGACGGTAGACCTAGACAGTATGAGCGCTGAATGGTTCACACTTGTCAACGAATCGAGTCAGACCTTCACATCTCTCAGCACGTATACAACCTATCCACTCTTTGCAACTGGACACTTCGATAAAGCCTTCCAGGCACAATTCATGGCCGCTGACTACGCCGTGATTCACCTCAACTATGGTGCCGACAACTTCGAAGAGGTCTATTTAACCAATGACCTATTCATGGCCAACTACGTGTTCCTCCATGACTGGAACGACACCAACGGTAACGGTATCATCGACTATCAAAGCGCTGATTCTGTTGGTGAAGTACGCCGTGTCAGTTACGACCAAACTGCCACTAATTGCCACCAAATCCATGTTGGCAATCCTGGTGCACAATGGAATGGCAACCGCAACGCAACCATCTACTACCACGATGTCGGGAACGAATTCTTCCTGTGGCGGTCACTTGAAGTTACCGTTACAATTCGACTCTTCAACCGTGTAACATGGAACTGGTTCAGCTTCGTCCAAGACTCTGGACAAATTTGGAATGTCACCGTTGACGTACCCAGTGGAGCCTCACCCGGTTACTACTCTGGGTTTGTTACGGGAACCTACAGTGGATTCACCAAAGAATTCCCCGTAGTTGTCCGAGTTGATGGCGATGTTGCCCCTGGCTCAAGTCTCACATGGGGCGGAACAGATGGTCATCCCTATGACAACGGCGCTATCACTGGTGGTCTAGACTGGGATGGACGCCACCGCACAGGCGAATGGCGATTCTACATCATCGATGTCACCGACGACCTTGATACAGGTGATAACATTACCACGTGGATCATGACCAACGTGACATGGATGGATCCCGACACTACAGTCGATATCTTCTTCCTCATGACAGGCTACGGAAACAATGCGTGGCTCGGTGGAGATTGGTTCAGTTCTGACACCCAATACGTGACCGGTGGTCGCTGGGATGGTGAATCAACTTCACCAACCAGTCAGGTTCACTTCACCGACTTCGCTTGGGGTGCAGGAGTCTCTGGTACATCTCGTGGATGGTTCATGCTAGTTCTCCATGTTTCCCGCTATGGTGGAAACTATATCCCTGAGAACCTTACTATCACCGTTACACCAGTGAACAATGCCACCTTGCCTTCTTACGTCGATTACTCCTTTGCTGGATTCCCGGCTGGTGTGGGCGATGTGAATGTTACCACCTCAACGATTACTAATCAAGAAATTGTTGCAGATGGTAGCTATACAGGACCACACGCCAGTCTAACTGCAACTCTCGATCCATACTCGGTTCCTGGATTCCCATCAGTTGAAGTTGACGCTGTGGATCTTCAGTACCGACTCTCCGATGTTCGAACCTTCACTGGATGGTTCGTTGAAAGCAACTGTACACCTGATTCCAACTATGGTGGCCCACCATGGGATGCCGAGTTCGAATGGGAAGGAATCGCAGCAGGCATGGCTCTCACTGCTTATTGTGAGTGGTATGCATCACCCGACCTCCTCACACCAGACATTGACTTCTTCCTCTATGCGCCCAACGGACAAGTCTTCGGCAACTGGAACCCCTTCGATACTCCTGAACTCATCGAAGTCATTGCTCCAGTTAGTGGAACCTACATTGTCGGAGTAGACTACTTCGATGATGACTCCGCTTCACCCTATGCATGGGGTCCATGGGACTACATCTACTTCGAAGCTGAATGTAACGCCCAGGCAATTATCAGCAACCCTGCACCAGGACTTACAGTGACGGTGGACACCCATGATCTCGGCTTGAACACTGCGGTTGACGTTGTGCTCAAAGGCTTGACGGGAACTTCTCTTGATGCAACCACACTGATTGAGGTGGCGTATCCGAATGTGACGTTCACCAACTACTTTGAACCCACAATCAGCATCACCAATCCAGTGACCGGTGACGTCAAAGGACCCGGACCCTTCGCCATCAACTGGACTGCCAGTGATACGAACTTGGATGAGACCCTTTCATTCCAAGTTTACATGAGCAACAACGCGGGAGTCAATTGGAGCCTTGTAGTGGCTGGAACCACTGATTTGAGCACCGTTTGGGATCCCGATGGATTCTACGGAATGAATGCCACTGACCAGATGATGGCCCGTGTCATCGTTACCGATGGAATGTACACCGTAACCGACGAAACTGGTATTTTCACACTGACACCAACACCAGCACCTGGACCACCACCACCGTACGAACTCTACGTGGTTATCGCAGTAATCGTCATCGTGATCCTCATCTTGCTGACGACCTGCATCCTCAAACGACGCCAAGTAGCAAAAACCTAAAACAGAGGGGTAACCCCCCTCTCCCCTTTCTTTTTTTACTCATTTTGAGAGGACCATCGCTATACATAGGATGACTTTTTTTGAGGTTCTGGTTCGGAAGGCATAAAAGCCCTGCAAAGAATTTCGTTTTTACTGGGTGATTTCAGGTGGCACACCGAATACAACGAATCGGATTATTCTTCGGATCTCATCTTGTCTCCGGCATCTTAACATTCTTAGCAATGTATGGAGTGGCTAATATCGGTTTAGCTCTTCAGGTGATTCTTTTCGAAGTCAATCCTCACTATTCTTGGATACTTCTTGCACTCCTCTTTTTTTCATGGGTTCTTACACTAATGGTGCTCCCGATCCAAGCAGGAGTACAAATTTGGAGTCTGGTGCAATTCCAACCGACCCCACTTCTCATCACGTATTATTTTCAGTATGATACGACCACAAATCTTCCCCATCGATTTCTGGATCCAGTGCAAAGTCGGATTGGGCTCACAACCGTAATTCTCCTCCTGATCGGTGGTTTGGTGGCTTGGCCTATCTACTCTTTTTATGGCGCCTTTATCCTTGTTGTGCGATTTGGTGCGCTATTGTTCACTTTGGAATTTGTCATCTTGTTCATCCAAGGATTGGCTGTGGGTGTCTCAGCTGTTTTCGTCGCGTATTTCATTCTCGCCTCATTGGGAGTGTTAGTTCTCCAATGGCGGCGGCGAGGAAGATGAAAGAAAAGGGGATTGTTAATCCAATTTCTTGGAAAGTAAACCACCCAATTTGCGAATACCAGCATCAATAGTTTCTGGGTTATTATATGAATAGCTAATACGCATAGTGTTCAATGCCCGTTCTACGGGTACCAACTCGTCTTGGTCTGGACGGTAGCTCAGACCCATTAATGGATAAAATGCCACTCCAGGCACGTAAATGATGTCATTCGGAAGAGCAACTTTTTCCAGGAATTGTCTGGCATCAAAGTTTTTGTTTTCACTTTCCCACCAGATAAAAAAGCCTCCTGTGGGATCCGTGCGATTACCTGATGGAAAAGTTTCATCAATGGCTTTTCGCATCGTATCGGCTCGTTTCTTATAAATTTCTAAGGCTTGGGGGAGCACTTTGTCAATGTGTTCCCGATAATAAACATCCAGCATTCTTTGTACGATGGTAGGGCTACAAAGGTCAAGAAACCCTTTGTCCTTGTTAATCTGTTCACGGACTTTTGGTGGAAAAACGCTGTATCCAATTCGCAAAACCGCTGCTTCTTTACTGCTGGTTCGCAGATAAGCTACATACTTATTTTCTGTATCCATGGCTTTTATCGGCTTTTCGCGGGGTTCACGGAATTGGATTTCTCGGTAGGCGCCGTCTTCAACAATAATAATCTGATGTTCCATGGCAAGGTTGAACAACGCTTCGCGGCGTTTCTGAGGGACCGTTGTTCCCTTGGGATTATCAGAGTCGGGGACCAAATAAATCATTTCAGGCTTTTTTCCAAGTTCCTTTTTGCAGCTTTTAATTGCTTCTTCAAAATATTCGGGGATAGCCCCTTGAAGATCGGTGGGCACTGTGACAACTTGTGCACCAAGTTTAACAGCAGGTACTAAAAAGCCCAAGTACGCGGGACTGGTGGTTAGGATGATATCACCCTGGTCGATACAGGTATCTATCATCGCATACAAGGCTTGTTGGGATCCAGTGGTAATGACGATATCCTCTTCCGGCTTCTCAGCGGGAAGCGTAATGTCATCCTTCTCAATCAACCGCTTTGCTAAGGTTTTTCGCAGAAATGACTTTCCACCCGTAGGACCATAATTAAAATCATCAATCACCCGCTCCTCATTTCCTCCCTTAATTTCGGAGAGCTGTTCATGTCCCAGATCAATCAGAATCTGTGCAAGCGTCTCAATTGGGAGTGCGCCAGGTTTCCCACCCCCAAAATAATAGGGGACATTATACTTGAGTAGCCGCCGAATTTCAGACTCTGGAATGAATGAAGTCCAAGCTGCAAACTCATATGGTTCCTTACTCATTTGTGATTAACACCTGTTAATAAAGGAGGCACCTTCATGAAGCGCTCCCTGATATTATCAATTTATTGCGTGGCGGTTCAAAAAGGGGGATTATTGTTCAAGCTTTTCAATGATTTGTTCTGTTAGCATTTGAAATGCATCTTCGACCTTATCGCCACTCATCGCACTAGTCTCAACGAAGGAACAGCCATAGCGTTCGACCCATTTCTGAATTTCCGCTTTCTTTATTTCACGCTTTTTCTTCAAGTCCGACTTGTTACCAATTAAAAGGATTTCAACATCACCAGCATGTTCTCGGATTTCTCGCATCCACGTCTCGATTGCTTCAAGGGTATCCGGTCGTGTGAGGTCGAAAACTAACATCGCACCATCAGTTTGTTTGTAGAAGCTTGAACGATAAGGCGCAAAACGTTCTTGGCTGGCAATATCCCAGATGATGAGTCGCGCCACCTTATCTTCGAGTTCAATGATTTTGTATGCAAAGTCTACTCCAATTGAGGCTTTATATTCGCGTTCAAAGCGGTTTTCAACGTATTTGAGAATCAAGCTGGTTTTACCTACTGCAGGATCACCGACTAAAAGTATCTTAAACTCATAATAGGGCTGTTTGGCCATTGTTCCACACCCGTGCTTAATTTACCATGTTTTTTTTCCTATTAAATTAATAGTACACATCTGCCTCTCATGAACCATCTAAAGGATTGCTTGAAATCTAACATACTCTCCTTAAGGCTGTAGCTATTCTGCTGCTTCTTCTACAGCGAGGTTGGTCCAACTCTTTGTGCGAAAGAAATCATAGAAACTCGCTTCAACCACAGTTAGTTCGCGCGGAACTAGGTTCTGTCCTCTTAAAGCTTTGAGAAAATCTGGTATATGGTTATGAGGGTACTCCACAAAGGCTTTGAGGCTTCCTCGACCGGATCGGATAGCCGTTTCGACGAAGGGGATTTCTTCGACCTGCCGGAGGGTATCTTCGGTGAGCCTATCAAATGTTACTTCAATCGCTTCACCGCCTCCAGTAAGGGACTGGATCAGCTCATCAGGGTGTCCTTGAAGGGAGATTCTACCTTTTTCAAGGAGAACGACTCGATTGCAATATTCGACGACTTCCAGGTCATGGGAGATAAGAACCATTGAGGTTCCAAAGTGGTAATTGAGTTGTTTAAGATAATTGAGAAGTTCGTGCCGGAGGTGGGCATCGAGACCTGTAGTTGGTTCATCCAAGAGTAGAATCGGTGGCTGGTGAATCAGACCAACGCAGATAGAAACCCGTTTTCGTTCCCCACCACTAAGAAACTTGACTGGTTTTTGCATCAGATCCTCATCAAAGCCTAGTATATCCAAGAGTTCAATAGCTCGCTTTCGTATTTCTTTTCCTTCGAGAGCATACATTCGTCCAAAGAAGTGAGCGTTCTCCAAGGCTGAAAAAGGAAAGTAAAGACTTTGGTCTTCATGCTGAGGGACATACCCTGTAGCATAATGAATTGCGGTTGCTTCCTTTGAAACATCATATCCTGCAATTCGGGCATACCCTGAATATGGTTTCAATTGAGCCGTCATTACCCGTAAACATGTTGTCTTACCAGACCCCGACGCTCCAATGACACCCAGAATTTCTCGTTCCCTAGTGTAGAAAGTGATGTCTTCAAGAATTTTTACTCGACCAATCTTCACTGCGGTTTGGTTGAATTCAATAATTTTGGGGGGCTTTTGCTCTGTCATGAATTTATACCCCCGTCTCCTTTGCTAGTTCCCGTAACCGTTTAAGCATATTTTCGAGTCGATTAGCTGGTTCACCTGAGGTGATTCTCAGTTTCTCGATACGATCCATACGACGGTCGGTTAGAGTCCACTCTATTTCGCGGATAAGCGCTTGGGTCGTATTCAACGTATTATCAATATTTTGAATGGTTTGTTCATCAAGGGTTGGTGTTCGCATCCTTCGTTTTCGACGGTACTGGTTTGTGAAGTAGAGACTGATGATGAGGATAGTGAAAAGTGTGACAAGGAAAATTTGGATAATCATGATGGTGAGGTAATCTGGCTCTTGGGGAGGTGGCGGTTTCTCTGGGGTAGGAAGATAGTAGAAATGCATGAAAGTCGTGGTACTCGAATAATCGCCTGGAATAGTGAAGACAATGATTGAGAAAGTTTGAGGGGTGTTTACGGATTCATCGAGTCCAGTCCAGTTTGCAAAAAAGAACGACCCATAGCGCCCCTCTGTCACTTCGAAAGCAATGAAGAATGATTGGGTACGATTCGGAAGAACATAGACAACAAACATGGATAATCCTTCGACACCATCTCCTGTAGTGTTATATGCATCAATAACAAAACCGGCATCATTCCCAATATAAAATGACGAATTCATACCTCCTGTAATCCGAAGGGTTAGGTGGACAGTTTTTCGGAACAAATAGTGAATAGTTTGATTAACAAAGCGGAGATTATCGAACTTAAAAAGATACGAATTCCCAAACACAGCAGAACAGCCCAAAACATAGAGTTCTTTATTATCATCATTCAGGTAGATTCCAAAGTTAGTTCCATTGACCCATGCAAAGGGTTGGGCCGTTCCGATATCAGTAAGAACGGTGCCTTCAATAGTGCTTATGCTATTTACTCCAGAGGTAAATGGAGCTGAAGGGTGCAATTCAGTGGTATTCAATCCTGTAACTCTCCCCCCCAATTGCACGCCATAACTTGAAAGCAACTGATTTAAAGTTGTATGATTCGATGATTCGGGCTGATCAGCCAGTACCAAAACTTTGAACCCATTATCAATGAATTCTGAAATCGCGGAGGCCTCATTCAGAGTAAATCCTTTTTCAGGGTCACAGAGAACGAGTCCATCAAATAACTGAAGAATTGTTGAGTTGATTTCAGAAATCAGAGGGATCTCTGAGAGATTGAGTTGTGCTGAGGCGAACAACTCTCGTAATCGCGAATAGCCTGTGAAAAGGCTATCTCCAATTTCATTAAACAGGGAAAAGAGTACATCAAGATTCAAATCAGTAAAATCAAAGTCTTCAAGATTCGACAAGTTCAGTCCTTGATTATGAATGGAATCAAAGAGAATGACAGCTTTGGGGTAGGTCACATTGATAATAAAGGGGAGGGTGAACTGCCAACCATCAGAGGCGCTTAGACTTAGGTTTCCATAATAAGGTCCCGCTTCAATGAACGTGGGAATGAAGAAGGTGATCTGGAATTGGGTTCCGACAACTATGTCTGTGATCTGTTCCTTGGCAATCTCGGGTGGAGTATCCCATTGTGTGATATTCCGATCAATAGGAAAATCAAAGGCACTCTCATAAAACTCAGCAATTCTGACCGTGAGCGAGTTAATGGGGGTTGTGGTGAGAAGAGTGAAATTGTAGATGGCGTAATCATTAGGGAAATAGAGCATCATAGGTCCAAATGGAAGGATGTGGGGAATCAGTAACCGCATTCGAGGTGGTGAACTTATGAACACATCACGGTATACGAAATTGTCCAGGGGATAAAGATCTTGAGGACTTGTGTTGAGAATGAGATCAAAGTCGATGGCAGGTGCGACAATCCATCCTGCGAAATAGATGTCTGAGACTTCAGGGTTCCATTCAACCGAAAGTTTCTGAAATTGGAATGGCTTAAAGATGCCCAATTGAAAATACCGCGCAAAGATAGTACCCCCGAAAGGTTGTGAACGATTGGTGAAATATGCGGCAATCGAATCGACACCAGCGTCTCCAATATTGAGTACAATCACCGATGTTTGATAAGTTGAATTTGTAGTTCCTGTGCGCGCTAAGTCTTTTTGAATCATACAAAGATCAGTGAGCGGAACCGCAACTGAAGCATATTCTGTCTGGTTAATACCATGAACTAACGCTGTGAAATTTTGTCCAAAGCCGAGAGTCATCGAAATATTCAACGTGCCTGTTTCTGCTGGTAGATTTCCTAATTGCCATTGAGTGGCAAAGCCCACGCCTTCATCGCTTGAGTAGGTAGGTGTCCCATTTAGCGTTTCATTTTGTAATTGATCACTGACCTCGTCATAAGCTCCCACTTGAACACTTGAGAAAGGATTTGAAGCATTGATGCCAATAAATTGGTCAATACGGGTTGTTTCATTTATCGGAAGGACATCTCCACGGATATTAAACATATGTGATGTAGCGTTATAGAATCCTTGCTGGGTCGACGTATCGTTGGCACCACTGAATAGGTCGAAATCCCACAGGCTATAAAGCCGAATATTGGTGACGTTTTCTGACCCAATATTAATGAAAAAGAATGAGATGCGAAACGCATTGGCTGAAGGACCTGAACTGATTTGCCAAGTCTCAATACGGGGAATTATAAGCAGGTTCTCAAAAGACAGGATACCTGTTGTGCGGACATACTCGCCATAAGGTAAACTGGTCCAATGGAATTCTTGTTCAATGTCGAGAAAAGTAAAGGGAACTGGGTCATTATCTCCAACGGCAAGATAGAACATCCCAAACAACATGTGAAATAAGGTCATGTTGGTGATACTACTCGTAACAAGGGCTCCAATTGCAGTAGAATATGTGCTCATGAGCAAGGTCACATTTTCTGCAGTAGCTTCACTAATGATTAACCCATAATAGGGAAGTCCAAGACCGACACTTCGTGCTCGATAATCAGATGAAAATGGATTATGCAGTTCGGATAACTCATTATACGCACGACTTGCACTGAGAAGACCTGCCCCCTCAGCATTAGGCTCATTAAAAAGTGGTATTGCTCCTCGACGAATCCCGATTGATAACGCTTCTGGGGTAGCGAATCGGCACCCCTCAAGAATAAGACAGGCGACACCAGCTGTAATTGCTGAGGAAGCAGCAGTTGTACTTGCTAGAGTATAATTCTCATTGAAAGGCGTACCGAAAACACTTCCTCCAATAAAATCGATGTCCTCCGGAGAGATATCAATTGAGATGTTACCAATCGCAGTTGGAAAAATATTGTATAACGATGCTGAAATGATATCAACGCCCGGTGCAATTAGATCTGGTTTTGTGCGAAAATCGAAGGTAGGCCCACGACTACTGAAATCAGGGACCAGACCTGTTGCTGTATCGTAAGCACCCACAGTTAATGCTGCCAAAGATTCTCCCGGTGACATAATGGTTAGGTGGTTTGGTCCCCTATCTCCTGCAGCGCAGATTACTAGAACACCACCTTCTGTAGCTTTCATAACTGCCTCCGAGAGGGGATCTCCGGGCATGCCAATTGTTGAGAACGGTAATAATATGATATCTGCACCATTGGTCAAACTCCATTCGATACCTCGGATTATCCAGGAGGAATAACCCGTTCCGTCGCTCAGAATCACTTTTGCGCTCATTAGTTGCGCTCCTGGGGCAATCCCAGTATAGTTTCCCTGAGACGCTGAACCAGTGCCTGCAACAAGGGCAGCACAGTAGGTACCATGGCCATTCAAATCAAAAGGAAATGGATCTCCTTCAGCAAAGGACACCTGTGCTAGAACTTTGGGGTCATTAGTTGTTTCGTTGTCATCCATGTCATCAAGGTCTGGGTGTGTAACATCGATACCAGTATCTAAGACCGCTACAATTGTATGGGAACCATTTAAACCAAGATTGTATAATGGGGTGGCATCAATGGTCTCTTTAGGGTGGATGTAACCGTTTGAGGCAATAGGACTTTCTGAATCATATCCTTCAGGGCTATCAAGTTGAAATTTAAAATCGGTCCAGACTTTTTGGATTTGAGAAAGCCCTGCGAGGTTCTTAAGCTCCCCGACAGTCGTTTGAAAAGAGAGAGCATGTATTAGTTTGTGATAAGTTCTGATTTTAGCCATTGCTGCAGTCTGAAGGATAGCCCGTTGAGCAGCTCGCCAATTAGTCCTTTCCGACAACTTGGCTACAACATCTACGGAGGCATTCGGGTCATTTGAAGCTGAAATAAAATCTAAGAGTGGCTTTGATAACTTAGACTCGGGGTCTGTTACCTGTGTGAATTTCGTGAAGAACCGATTTGAAAGTTGACCTGCAGCAAAGACGGCGGTGACTAATAACAAGGTCACTAGTAGTAATGCTGAGAGCGAATCCAGATTCCTCGGCGTCTTCTGCTTCAGGTGTTGCACTCTTGGTTACACCTCCAATTGTCGACCGGTGATTAAAATAAAGTAATCAGTCATATCCACGCCCATTTTTGGCTTGACGCTCTTAATTTGGATATCTTGTGCTTGCAGTGCTCGGACAACTCGCTCTGACATTTCAATCAAAGGTACTTCACTGAAAATCTTGATGAGTTCCCCTCTCTCTAAGACATGGATAATGCCTTTCACATCCTGAAGCAGTGACGCTATCCCAGGTCGGGGTTGCTGAAGAATGATTCCAACTGCATAGCCCTTTCCAGGAAGAGACGCTTTTAATTCCGCTGGGCTTCCAAAGGCTACAAGGCTGCGTTCTCGCATGAACACACCCACGATATCACAATACTCAGCTTCTCCAGGATAATGGGTAACAACTATCATGCTAGTGCCATATTCTTGATTCAAATAATCCAAATAATCCCACAGCTCACTTCGCATATCAGGATCCAATCCGGAGGTTGGTTCATCTAAAATGAGTAATTGAGGCCGGTGAACCATGGAAATAGAAATTGAAGCCCGGCGCTTTTCACCTCCAGAAAGAGTTCTAACACTCTGATTTCCTTTTTCAAAAATCCCCATTTCACGAAGGAGTACTTTCCCTCGGCGTACTAGTTCCTGTTCAGGTATTCCATATTGTTTCCCAAACTCAATGATGTTTTCCAAAGGCGTAAAATTCTGATACATATATCCTAAATCTTGTGGAACAAAGCCGAAGATTGGTTTTACCTGTTTTCGTTGAGTTGATTTTACTCCACCGATGATAACCTGACCTCGAGTGGGGATTATATCACCAATTAAGGCACGAATTGTTGTGGATTTTCCTGATCCCGATTCCCCGATAATTCCCATAATTTTTCCACTTGGGAGTTTAAAGGAGACATCACGGATAATGTCAAAGTTATCATCGACGGTAAATGTGAGGTTTTCGGCAACAACGACATTCTCCACTTTACCCCGTGTACGAGCATATGCTGGTGTGAAGAGCATTTTTTGTGCAAGGATGTCAGGAACAATACTGATTAATTCCCGCATAATTTCGGGAGCAGTTTCTCGACCCCCAATTGTTAATATCTGTGCGGTATCATCAGACGTGGAGTGGGCTGGTGTCGTACGTAATTCCAGCAATCCGACTCTGAGACGTTCCATCCTAGCGTTTGTCACAGTGCCTTGGATATGCCTTTCCTTACCATTCTCATCGAGTCCCCATATTTGAGCATCAACTTCTGTATATGCAAGTAGTTCTTGGACACGTTTCACCGCATGATCAATTTCCTCTCCATCATAATAGAAATCGTCGTGAATGTTTCGTCGAAGCCAATTCATCAACACCAATTGTTTTGCGGCCACTTCTTCTCGTTCGGTTCTCTCTGATCCAATTGTTAAAACGCTACCTTTGAGACTCTCAGGCCCTTTCTTTACTGAATTCACTAAAAGAGCGATTCGTCTTTGGCGTCCTCTTCTGGTAATATCAAGTAATCTTCCCTCGATGGCGATTTCCTCATCAGAGCTGCGGAGCTTACCTGTAATCTGTGAATGGAGTTCACGATCACTTCGTTCCTCAATCCAATCTAAAGCATCATCGAACCGTGAACCTGCAAAATAGTTCTTCTCAACAAATACGGGAACATCAGTTAATGTTTGCATTCCACTCACATCCATCTGCGTTTACGCTAGTGTTCGTTTCCTCCATAAGACCAAGATGGAGATGAAAATTCCTCCAATTATGTAAATTAGAATCCGTACAATTTGCTCCCAGCTTGTAATCAATGGGAGTCCTTTGAATGCAGTTTCACGGATTAGCTGCATTCCAAGGTTCATTGGGAGAAATTCCGAGATAATTCCCACATCAATGAACATGCCACTGAGAATCATCATACCCAATAGTAGGAAAAGAAATCCCTGGTTGGCTTGAAGACGAGAGGTTGAGAATGAGGATATAACAACTCCTGATACTGCTCCAGCTAATGCCATTGAGCTCACAACAATCATGAGGGTGAAAAGGTCGGTGCGAAGATTCAATTGGAATCCAACAATCCACAGCACCAATAATAGGATTCCTTGTATCGTTCCTATGATGGTATACGCGGCTATTTTTCCAAGAATCACTTCTACTTTACTTGTGGGAGTTAGCAACATTCGGCGAAGTGGAATATCTCCCACAATCGATTGACAGGAAATTAAAGCAATTGCCATAAAAATACAAAAGACAACCAGAAACGCTCCAACTTGAATTGCTAGGGTATCACCCTCAGGGACAAACTCGATCTCAGGAATGGTGAGAATATCACTTCGAATCCAACCTAGTTTTTCTCGAAATATCAATGTAGCTTCCGTCACAGCGATGATCGCATCGCCCTGCCCCTGTAGTTGCGTATTACTTGTATGAATATAGACAAATGCCGGGAGATTCATAGATAACGCATGTTCAAACCCATCCTCTATAACCAGGTACGCATCAATCTCAGTGTAAAAGAGAGCTGTATAAGCCACAGATTCATTTTCAAATGTCATCACAGTGACTTCTTCAAGATTTGCAAGCGTAGCCGTAAAATTCTGGGACAAATCTAAATCTGGATACGTATCAGTGGTGTCAAGGTCCACAACACCAAATAGCATTGGAACCGTTTCTGCCTGAATATCATTTTGTTGAATCGCTAAAGCAAGAGTACCTATTGTAATAATAGGTAAAAGAAACACTAGAAGCATCGCTGTTCGATCTTTGATGATTGTTTGAATTTCCTTCCGCGTGAGCGCTAGAATTCGTTTCAGTGGTTCAGTAGCACTCATGGTGTTTAACCTCTGCTTGACTATCGATATGCCCCATAAAGATTTTTGGTTGAGACTGCCTTTCACCCATGGCTATTTGGTTCTCTACAAAATCTTATCTAATTAGCCTGACGTGACCAAAGGTTTTTTCTGTTATCTCTCAAAGGGACAATGTAGTCAAACCTCTACAGAATAATAATCAATTATATAGCAGGTTAGATTGTATGCGGGACGAACAACCGCCGAGTAAACCAGCGGATGTTATGGCTTGGGCTAAGCGATGGCAACCTAAATGGCAAACGAAGATCACGTTTCCTGAGAATGCATTCTTTGTGAGTCTATTTGATTTCATAAATCGGACCGATGATTTAGATGCTACAATTATCACCGGTGATCATAAGTTGTTGTTGCGATTCGAACATGCATATGATCCCGAAGGCTTCCTGTATTCGATGCGCCTACCTGATATTGATGCCACCATTGAAATCGTCCCATATAAGCCCGATTATGGTGTGCTGAAGAAACGAACCTTCACAAATCGAGCCAAGGAATTCGACCGGTTTGCCCAAAATGAATTGCTCCGCATACCCACCGAGTATCAGGGGGGGCAAATACGAACATTGGCTGAAGTCATGGAACTACTAGATTTTACAAAGGAAGTCATTGAGATCACTCGGGACACCCTCTTTGGTAATCCCGATCCCTCCAAATATCGATACCTCAAAAACCCTGTTTCATTTCTTAATCTCCAAAACGGTTGGATTGTAATTCCTGATGACACCATGAAAATCAAACTAAATCTGGGTGTGGAATACGAACATGTCTTTCGACTATCCTACCGCTTTGATCAAAAAGAAGGACCAGTTGTTGAAAATTATCAAAAATACCAGTCTGCGCTTCAACGTCTCTCAACGCAGACTATTCGACGCGTTTTTTCAAATCTGGGAACCTATACGTCCATAATCCATAACCCCTTTTTCAGTGATATCAGCCAACGCTTTCCCGTCAGATACGTTGCCTTGAATAATGGGTTACTGGTGGCTTCGTTAGGGGAAGGATCTGATTGGGAAAAAGGCACCTTCGAATTCTATAAACCTACGGAAAGGAAGGATCGGTTATTCGGTTTACTGGAACCAGAATAATCGACGATGAAACGACGGCTATTTACGGTCTTATTCTTCGCTTGGTCGATTATATGCGTCTTTTATCCGAACGATATCTCCGAACATCTGGGTGCTAACTTCTAATATGAGGGTATCCTCGAGGGGGTGAATTTGGTGACGCATTCCGGGTGGAATTTGCACCGTTTCACCAGGTTCGAACACTTCATCCTTGGAACCGTAGATTAAACGGATTCGCCCTGAAACAATATAAAAAATTTCATCTTTTTTAGTATGATAATGTAATGAACTCGCCTTCCCCTGATGAAAAAAGAGTTCCTTAAGCTTTAGACCGCGGAATTTTCCCAGTGGACGTTCATATCCCCATGGTTTTTGCTTCTTTTCACCGAATAACACCTCACTGGGATTCCCCATGTTTAGTCTTCGCTCCAACACTGTTCCTAATCGCGTTAACTATAATCCCTCGTTAATAATGCGATCAATAATCCGTTGTAGTTTCTCATTCCCCTTGATACGTTCAGGTCGCCAGGCTCGTCCTTCATAAACTCTTTCCGGTTCATCTAGGATTTCAGCCATTGCGTTTTCTAAGGATTTTGCAGCGCGAGCATCCAATCGAGCACATTCAGCAAAGTAATCACAATTTTTCACAGTGCACACACTCCCCACATCTAATCGATAGATTCCCGGTTGTAGAGGGATTGCCTTTACTTGAAGTGGGCAGGTGTCAGTATCATCAGAGAAAATCCGGACACCATCTTCTTTATCAATTACTTTCATACGGG
>JABXGS010000236.1 GCA_016550425.1 archaeon | reverse complement strand
TACCGAGGTGGTCATCTCCACCTCCAAGAACCTTCCCTCAGCTTCGTCTTAGTGTCTGCATGGGGTTATTACAGTGCTTTTCTCTATCTTGGAGAAGAAATGCTTGAAATCCACGTTTGCGATGAAGAAGAGAAAGCCTTTCCTGCCGAAGAATTTGAAAAAGTTGTCAAGACAGCGACTGAGCTTTTTGAATCTGATAAACAAATTATGCTAAAGGACACCTAGTTGCTTGGGGAGGGAAGCTATTGGCTTCTACAAATCCGACTTTTCAACCCTCCCATGTGGGAATTTTTCCTCTTTCAATTTGGATTGGAATACTCGCGATTTTCTCAGCAGTTGGAATCGTTCTTCGCCAAGTAGCTATTCCCACTTTTTCACCTTACGTTACTCTCACACCCGGCTTTATCATTCCACTTCTTGCAGGCATTATATTAGGTCCCCTTGGTGGAATTCTATGTGGAATTTTCGTTGGGATAAGTGGAGCATTATGGGAGCCGTTTTTGATTCCACTTATAGGTAATATTGCACTTGGAATAAGCACTGGTATTCCAACCTATTATCGCCACAAACTCAACCAATTATCCTGGATCGTAACATGTATTCTAGCTGTGGTTATCATTGGAGGATTCCTACCTACATTCTCAATCGAAGTGCTAATCTTTGGTCTTCCAACCACTATTGCCGCAATAACAGCAAGTGTTGATGGAATCCAAGCCGGAATTTGGATAGTAGTCGCAATCATACTAGCCCAGGGAGTCATTGACCCAATTTTACTAAGATATAAGAGAGAGAAGCCAAGTTCGGAGTAAAGATTAAGTAGGTTCCAGAGGATTAGCGCCTAGAAACACCAAATCGACACACACTAGCTTTTGGTGAAATATACAATGTCTGATGAAACTTGGGAAAATGACGAACCAATACCTACTGAAGAACTGCCACAAAAGGAAATTCAAATGGAAGTCGAAGATGTTACAGTACGCGAATACCCCAAAACCGTCCTATTCTACCCAATGCTATTTGTATCACTTATTCTTTCCATTGTAACCTACCTTATCCCTGCCCTCATTTTAGATCCTAACCTTCGCGAAACATGGCTCTTCTCAATCGCATTCATTTGGTTTGTAATGTTTTTCTTCAATTTACTCATTGTAACTTTTGAATTCGGAAAATCAGTTATAGTTGCCTTAGCACTTGTTCTTGTCATCATAGTCCTGATCGTGGTTCTGGTCTTTACCTGGTATGGCTATCTCTTCTTGATTAACCCGTCATCTCTTCGACTTTACATAAGCGTTGAAGCCTATACCGCCTTCTTCTTTGTTTTCGTATTCGTAATATTCCTTTCTTGGATTAAAACCCGAATGTATTACTTTAGAATCACTCCGAACGAAATCATCTATAAGAAAGGAATCCTGGGGGATGTTGAACGTTATGGGACGACTAATGTTATGGTGCACAAGGAAATTCGAGACCTTTTCGAGTATCTCTTGTTACGTTCTGGTCGATTAACCTTCACTATTCCGGGACGAAAAACAGCTATCATGCTTGATAATATTCCAAACATCAACTCTGTTGAGACCAAGATTCTTCATCTTCTCCGTCGTATCGAAGTTGATGTCGACTAGCTTAGCGGTATATTAAGGGCGAATGGCTTCTTGGGACAAGCCCCAAGGAAATCATTGCCCTACCCCTTTCCTTTTTACCCGGTTCGTAGTCATGATAGATATTAAGTGAGTTCCTTATGACTTCAGAGACGATGTTGCGAACATGGTTTAAGAAAGCCATCCAACCCAGCGATACTATGCTGTGGGTCTCTGCAGTCGCTCCGGATACGTTTCAGGGAGATCCCCGAATTTTAGAGGAATTACTCAAACGCCCTCTTGAATTTCCCGACGCGATGGGACAACAGAGAGCTACAGCACGCTATAGCGCCTGTTTAATCGCAAAGGCGATCAATGAAACAAAGCCCAAACCATCTGAGTTAATAGCATTCCTTGACGAGTTCAATTTTTTCCAGAACCCTGATATTCTCCTTCATAAACCGGTTCCCAAAAAGCTTCTGAGCCAAATTCATAAGCTTACCCAAGAAGCTTTTGATCCGAGCACATTTTGGCGGTATGAACTTCGAACCCTTACAAAACACTTCCAGGAAGGCCTTCATGTTCTTCGTACACTTTTCAAAACCAAATGGAACTCAAAACCAACCCCCAGTCTAACTTCATTCTTTGTATCAGAGCATGAATGGTGGGGAACTACCTATCATCGTGAAGCAAATATGGTGAATGTGCAGCCACCATTTCTTTTTCTTCCTGCTGTGAGTAAGGGTTTGGTGTTGCGTGATGCTGTACGAGTGTTTCTTCCGACCAGCTTTCAGGATGCCATGGATGTCCAAGAATTTGCAAATATTCTCGTCACTAAACTCTTGGGTCAGACTGAAGGCCAGCTTTGGTCAGAGATTAGGTGGAATGGTACTCAACCCACACCAGAACAGAATCAATGGGTATCGACAATATCAACTATTACTCCAACACTGATAGAAGAAAAGCGTCTCCCATCCATCTACAAGCGCCTAAAGCGAATCGATAGCCTTGTTTCCAGAGTCCCAACGGGTTCTTTTACAATTATGACACAGCAAGAATTGGGCAGAATTGAACAAGTTCCGACCATTACGAAAATTCAACAACAAATCCTTCTTACTCTAGCAAAGAATCCGATGACCAGTGAACGCCAACTAGCAAAAATAACTCAACTCGCTCGTGGCACAATCAATCGCAATCTTCTGACTTTAGAAGACCAGTTTGGTATTCAAGTAGCAGGAGAAGTGAACTACAACAAACTCGGGCTCACGCCACTTTTTCTCATGGCACAAGCAGCAATCAAGGAACCGCTCAGGCACGCCCTTGTCGCTAACCTTCATCAACAACTAAGTACATTCCCGTATTGTTTCCGACTTAATGTGCCTGTATCATTAACCAGTACAACATTATTTTCACTTCTCGCCTTACCTGACAACGCAATTCCTAAGTTTCTACACAATCTGGAACAATGGGAACAAGACACAGGAGTATCAACCCGATTGTTTCGAGTCAATCGCTTTGAATGGGGATTAGGCTTCACTTATTGGGAGAAATTCTCTCCCGTTGAATGGAAGATCCTAGCAAGCAGTGTTCTTCGATCTGAAGATTCAAAATTTAGTTCAATAAACTCGATTCGGTATGAAACCGACTCTGTCAAACTAACCCGAGAAGCATTACGTGTGCTTCTGATACTTCAAAATAACATGCGAATTAGCCAACGCCAACTAGCTGAGACCGCCCAAACTTCAATTACAACCGCAGCAAATCATTATAATCGATTTATCCCAGATGTCGTTACTCCCTACCTTGGATTCACCAACCCACCCTTACCCGAAAGCGTCATTGTACTAGTAGAGTGTTTTTCAACGGAATCCTGCAAACACCTCATAGCAGGACTTCGATTATTACCTGCTTACCAAGTTTGGCAGCTAGCTACCAAACAAGATGAAAAGCCTACCAAATTCCTTCTTACTGTCAATCTTCCTTTAGGTGCATTAGTACCCTTTTCAACAGTATTTCAAGAGGTAATAAACTTCCATGATTCAGTCCAAATCACTCCCCTAATCATATCAGAGAAGCTACCTCAGATTCATGAACTCCCTCTAGCTTTATTCAAAACCGTAGGGCAGGAGTGGATCTGTTCATCTATGCTCCTTGAGTCCCTTTTTAGTTCAGCGACCCAATAGCATCAAGACGTTGGGAGTTTTTCAAGCCATACTGAAGCCTAAATCCAATCGCCGGTTTCCAATTTTGTTGGGAGATAGGTTTCAGCGAGGAACTCAAAGCCGTGACTGCTAAGTGCTTGGATTTCTGCTTTTTCTTTCCGTTTGACCATAAGTCGAATATCGGCCATCCATTTACGGTTTTGAGCAACAAAAGGTTCTTTCATCACAGCTTTTGCCCGTTTGATATCCTGAGGGGTCATGCGAAGACGACATTCTTTGGGGACATTATATTCATCAAGGTCTCGGCCAAGGACCCCCAAGAGCCGGAGATCGGGAGTCGCTAGAAAAGGACTTTCATAGCTCAAGCGTTTACTACCCCGAAGATAAACACTGTGAATATAGTGTCCAAAGGGATCTGCGTCTACCAAAGTGAATGCAGGCATTTTGAGTTCTTTAGATAAACGTCGGGCAAAGATTCGACTAGCGATGTCAGGAGAACCTTTGGCGGTTAATAGGATACAGGGATGTTTATTCCACCATTTGACCTCACTTAATCGAAGCATGGCCGCATCTTTCTCAACTATAAGGAGGAATTCTGCATCAGATTCAACGATTTCTACTCGGTCAAGAAAGGGAGTAATCGACCAGCCACCAGTTCCTAGTCGAGTGCAATCAATGCGATCACCACTATCCTGAAGGATTAACCGGCCTAACACAGTTCCCTTGGCACTGGCCACGATATGGGTTGACTCGCGATTTGTACCTAAGAGAGGACCAATATCATCAATAGCGTTATCACTTTGGCGTTGTTCCTGAAAGAGTCTCACATCGTTATAGAAGATTTCTCGCTTTGTTGCATGGATATCTTTTTCCAATAATTCATGTACAATTTCTAAGACCCGAATTAGCCGGGTGACATCTTTAGCTGTGCGAAGGCTGCCAAGCGACCGGATTGTGGTCTTTTCGCCTAGAAGCAGTAGATCATTTTCTTCATCCCAGATTATGTTATTACTTCCCCGTAGCGGCAATTCTAAGGAGGGAGGCTTGCCCTTTTTAATCTCCTTAATAAGAGCGCGCATAAGAGTGTGGATTTCGTTATGTAAACTTTCAGCGTCTTTTTCTGTAACAAGTTTAACTCCACGTGGAAGCTTTTCGATAGTTCGCGTGCCTTGAAGGCTATCTTGAAGTTTTTGTACGGCTGTAAATTTCCTAGTAGAAGTCACTGTTTCGGAAATATGGTCGTCTAAGGATGTGCCTTTGCTGGAATGACGTCGACCATTAGGTGAACTCATTCGGTAGCCACCTCCTCTGCTTCTTCAATAGGAGACAATTTAGAGGGATCAATTCCTGCAACTTGAATTATCACCTGCTCCAGTTGTTTGGGAAGTGCTTTGAGATGCTTCTTTGACATTTTGGGATCAGTTTGTTGTATATTCACGAGGGATTGAGCCACCTTTCGCGAATACCGAAGGAGAACATCCGCACGACGTTCTTGTTCACGTCGAGCAATGACACGGACAATATGACGACGGAGTTTTCGACCAACCTCTTCAAAAGCCAGCTTCAATTCACGCATAAGGATATCATCTTCAGCAAGGGCTTGCTTAGATTGCGCCTTAAAGATTAGATGTACAAAAGGACCAACTACGTTAGCGAATAACCGTACTGACCCCGTTGGTAACCCATTACTCGCAACATCCATTCGATAGTTTCGCCAATTTACCGAGGATGCGGCTTTCCAGATGGCACAGTCAGAATTGTCACGAAGTTTGGGTGTCCGGTTTACAAATCGATATAGAACACCAACTCCGGATTGATTGGAAAGCTTAGGATCATATACCGCAGCCACCTCAACTGCGAAAGCTAATCCCTTACTACTGGTTGGGGGGCGACTCACAGCTTCAACAAATTCTGCTTCAAAAATTTCTTGTAAGGTTCTTCGTATCACCTCTTCTCCCACGGGGACCACTGTTTCCGTTGGTGGTGCATAATATTTCTCAGAGATGAAACTAGCATAGAGGGCTTTGAGTTGGGCTTGTGAGAGCTGCTTCGGTGAGTGTTGCGAATTGATTGGGTCGCTTCGCAGCTGTTTTGCAGCTTTGTTAATTATTTGTTTGGCTTTGCGTCTGCTGAGTCGACAATAACTCTTGGACAGGAAATCGGTTAGGGAGGTTTGTGTGGTGTTTCGAATCAGATCTTGAAAGTCTCCGATGCTTGTGGATGCAGGGTGTGGCATTGCATAATTAGGTTCACGGACAAATTCGCGTACGCGACGAGGATAGATGTAGATGTCACCATAGGGGTCAATGAAAATGATATTGACATGGGCATTCAGATAGGAGGTTTGGCGAACATATTCATCTGCATATCCTCGGCGATAAGGAAGATTGAGAAACGAAAGCTGGAGATAAGTTCCGTGGTTGAATGACATTGGCGTTGGGGTTTCTTTCAACAGATAATCTTTCTTGTTTTTACTTGTGGTGAAGAAAATCGATGCATATCCTTGGCGATTTGCTGGGTGACGAGTGGCCACAACTACAGGGCGTCCTGTCGTATTTTGAGAATCGCTGAATGCACTGGATGCACCAAATCCCTGACTGCCTCGCGTCTGACATAGTTTGAAACTTTTACTGCTTGCCAGATAAAGACCATATTGTTGAAGGTCGCGCTTTGTCATCCCGATTCCAGTATCCAGGGATTCAAAGCTATACATCATTAGGTTTCTTCCAGCGACTTCGTCAGGTAGAATTTCGGGCTTTTCAAGCTCTTGAAGTACCATGAGTAGTATGGGTTCATTATTGATGATGGATCGGATCGGAGTAGCCAGTAATTTGATGCGTTCAGAGATGGCGTTCGCTGAGGTTGGACGCCGAGTTGTCTTTAACGGTTGTGGAACTGATGTATAGGATACTTGTTCAGGAAGTTTAGGAAGCAGCAATGGTATTGAACTTTTCTTTTTGGGCTTAGCTACTCGCTGCCAATAATAGGTCTCAATCGCATCAAGACCATTATCACTAAACTCTGCACAGTACTGGGTGAATTTGTGCATCTCCATGGAAAAGCCGACGAGTTGGGTACGTTTTCGAAAGAACTCTGCGACTTCACCACGACGAATCACGCTATTCTGCTCAGAGAGTGGAGCTGCCTTAGGTTTAGCTTTTGGTGTGGTTTTTCCCATCTTTATTACCCCGCTTGGAATTAGGCACCGACTAAAACCGTTGACTGGGTTGACAATGAAGAGGATACCTTAAATCTTTGTGTTAAGGTTAGAAGACGTCTCTGATATTTTGAGAATATCTTGAGACTCCTTCTTGCTAGGTTTAAAGTTGCTGGCGCCATAATAATAAGGCGCGGATACCTGTGAGTTTGATTTTGAGAAGAATTTACGCGCCTTATAAGCGTACTGGGGGGTATTAGAGAGAATTGAAATCACTTGCAGGACTATTACCCAACTCGATCAGAACATCCCGAACAACTTGAAGGTCTTTCAGATAAACGAATTCATTATGGTTATGATAGTTTGTGTCATGACGAATTGTCCCAAAACAAACCACGGGGATACCAGCTTGTGCCAGATGGGCACCGTCATTTCCACCCAGATCTGCAGCAAGAGGCAAGGATTTACCTACCACCGTTTTAGTGATTTTAGAGAAGTGGCGTACAAATGGGTGCTTTGCATCAGTATGATATCCAGCTACCTTGTTGAGAATCTTAAAATCCGCAATGGTGGTTTCCTCTTTTTCTGCTAATTCGTTTATATAATTCTGTAAACTATCTTCCGCTTGCTTAGCATCTTCTTCTGGGATCAATCGTCGGTCGAATCGAACTTCACATTCACCAGGAATGACATTCTCTTTTTCCCCTGCATGCAACATGGTGACGGTGAACCGCCCATGGACCTTCGAATAGGGGGCTTCGGGTGGTGCTTGTAGTTTGCTGCGGATTTTCGAAACATTCGAATGGTAGCGCTTGAGTTTTTCAATAAACCTAGTGGCCCTATAGATTGCATTATCAGCTTGTTCAGGGTAACCACTATGACCGCCTTCGCCTTTTACGATGAACTGCCCCCATAAGGCACCACTTGCTCCAATGCTAATATAATTCGGCGCACTATCGATGACAACACCCGCATGTCCATGAATGCCAATATCATCAAAAAGGTAGCCGATTCCAGCTCGACCCCCTATTTCTTCATCAACAGTAACTAGGAGTTTGATGTTGATTTCTGGTTCTCCTTTCGCTAGTTCACTCATAGCGCTCATCGCAGCGACAATATTCGATTTATCATCAGCTGCACCTCGTCCAAAAGCCCGATCACTGGTAACGCGAAGCCGGAAGGGCGGAGTTATCCATTTTGACTCATCCGCAGGAACCACATCTAAATGAGTGACAAAAAGTAAATCGATTTCCGAGGTTCCCTCGAGAGAAACGATTACATTGGGGCGTGATTCTCCATCAATTGTGACATTACGCCCATCAAGCACCTCGGTACCAAGTCCCAGTTGCTGGGCTGTCAGCCGAATCATCTCAGAACATTCAGCATAGCCCATGCGACTTTCGCTAGTCACGGTGGTATTAATTTCAACAAGCTTTCGTAACAGATTCAGTTCATATTCAAGTTCTGCTTCTGCCATGACCTGCTAAACCTCCAGTTGTAAATGCTAGTCTAAAATAAGAAAAGCCTACCGATACCTCAGCTTTTTATGACGATAGGGTTATTTTTGCTAGCACGCAGACCATCATAAGAAATTAACAAACCACTTTTGGTGAATTAAAATGAGCACACAAGAAAAGGACCTACGCCGTTTGTATGGATTCATTTTGTTCAGCGTCATTGAGGAAGCGATCATTGCAATTATCGCATTCATTATCCTTTTTGTCTTTCTTCCTAGTTTTCTGATTTCTGGAATGATTATCGTTACAATTGGTTTGGTCATTTTTTCCCTTGTGAAGATCTATTCATACTGGTCAAGTACTAAGATTCCAGTGTATGATCCCTTGATTAACCAAGAAGGAACAGCTTTAACGGAATTTAGTAAAAAAGGGGATCATTGGGTGGGAACTGTTGTAGTTCGGGGCGAAAGATGGAAAGCACAGGCTAATGAAATGATTGCCCCAAATACACGTATTTGGGTGTATGACCTTAAGGGATTGACCTTATGTGTTAGAACAATGCATGATGACGCCTAAGAAAACGAGAAATAGAGCTAAACTGAAGCGGACTACTCGCGATTTTGGATTTGGCTAAATGCACGAGTTAACGCGTGGTTGGAGAGAAGGAGGAATGCATCTTGAACACCAGAAGCAGTAGCAGCGGATGTTTCAATGTAGGGGATATTCCACCAGTTTTTTAACATTTGAGCCGCTTCGGGGGGGACCATTCGTTTCTCCGCTAAATCCACTTTGTTCCCAATGAGGACGACAGCGCCATTTGGAACAATACGGCGAAAATCACTATACCAATTCCGAAGAGTCATAAAGGAGCTGGGCTCTGAAACATCAAAGACGAGAAGCGCCCCGTGAGCACCACTATAATAGTGCCGTCGGACTTGTCGAAATGAGGGCTGTCCGGCGACATCCCAAATCACCAATTTGACTTTTTGTTCTTGCACTTCCAGATCTTTCACTGCAAAACTAGCGCCTAGTGATTGTTTATATTCTGGTGAGAACGTGTTTTGTGTGTAACGGAGGACCAGAGAGGTTTTACCTACGGCTCCATCGCCCATCATGACCACTTTTAAGCCAAAGTCAGTGGGCCTCTCTTTGAAACGTTCATGGACATCTGTTGGAGCCAGTTTCTCTGACACGGTCACACCCTTCCCAGGTTTTTCCCTAAGCGATACATACGATAAAGAAGCATAAAGGTTTCGTTCAGAATTCTCTATTTCTTCCCATATTGTTAGAAAATGAAGGGTACTAATTTCAGAAAGGCAGAATCATAATTCCGAAGATTAGGGAAAAGGCTAGCCCTACCCCAATAGGAACGAGGGCGCATATTAAGGGTACAGGTAATCCAGGTATTGGCTTATTCGGATATTTGACAACGATTTGTGTATTTATGATACAACCGAAGGTTATAGCAATAAGTGTTAGTCCTGAAATCAAGAAGCCAAGATACCTTAGTGAATAGGCCACTAATGCTGCATAGACAATGAGATCACCAACTCCGATGATTAAAGGGCCTATAACGAATGTAAAGGCTGTTCGAGCATGTCGTTTTGGGTCACCCTCAACTATGGTGGGTCCAAGTCGAATCGCAAAGAATGTATCTTGGATTGCTAAAATGATAAGGATGGCGAGAGAGATTACCCAAGTGAAGTTGGTTGCCACAAATACTCCGAGGATAATCCCATAACCCGCAAAGAGTACATTGCGAGCAGTTAGCCCAAGGGCATCCGAAAAGATAAACACAATCGCGAAAGCGGAGAACATTATGGATGCCATCGCGATAAGGGACAAATGGAGATAGTTAAGACCTTGAAAAAGCAGGAGCAAAAAGATGGCTTGACCAATAAATACTGTGAGGATAAAGAAGAGTGGAGAAAGGAATGCCGCGATAATAATTCGATGAAGCCTTTCGCTTCCTCTTTGAAATATGATGTAGGTTACAAAAGTCGCTAAGCCTCCAACAAAACCAATGATTAACAGAACCAATAGGCTTTCAAAAGGGTCCGTCACCGGAGGGAAAATACCTGGTCCCAAAAGGGGATTTGCGAGCAGTATGATTGAAGTAATGATTAGTGAAAAAAGCATCGAAAAAATCGGAGGAGAAAGATAAACCAACCGATTTCGCCAGCCCATCTGTGTTGCTTCTTCAGCCATTGAGATTTCATCCTGATTGCTTTCGGGTAAGGTTTCTTGATTAATGGAGCCATCATCAATAATTCAAGCTATAATATTACCGAAAGTGGCATATCCCTACTTTCTGAGATTTCAACACTAGTGACTTAAAGGGCAAAGAAAAAAAGAGAAGGGAGGTGCCAGATTGGCACCTATTTTGAGAGGGTAACTGTTCCTCTATGTTTTCCGGAGATACCAGACACTGCCGAGAAGAACAACAACGATGACAAGTACTCCAACTGCAATGTAGAGGAGGAGATAACTTGGTGCTTCTTCTTCTCTCAGAGTGTGACCTTCTATTCCATAGTGGTAATTCTCCCAGAAGACCATCTGGATGTATTCACCTTCAAGTCGTTGATCCCATTTGTAAGGTCCGTATCCAACGGGTCGTGGGTTCGTAAAGGTGGTTGGACCGATAACATCTTCCCAGATGTGCATTGGGAGAATATTCCAGCCACTCAGGTAGTCAAAGGACCAATAGCTCTTCGTATTACTAATTATCCGAACGTGCCATTCATCAATAGCTTCTACGGATTCGAGATACTGAATGTTTGTCAAATATAATGGGATGTTATTATCAGCGATGTAGTTGTAGGTGAATTCGACGTCGTAGGCAGTAACCATACCACCATACTCGCCACCCATGTCATGCCAGTATGCAGCAGGATGATCTGCGTCACTTCCCACAAGGGTGAAGTCATACTGCATTCCATCTGCGAGTTCTGTGGTTGACCACTCCCAAGCAAGACCACCATTAGTACTATCAATGTGGTTAATGGGATCATAACCGGTGAGCCCTTCAGGATAAATCTGGTACATAACGTAGTTAGTTACCGCATCCTGTGAGGTCAAAGGATTCTGTCCAGTTATAGCCGAACCAATTTGGGAGGTGAAAGTACCACCACAACCAGTAACAGGATCACGCTCTGGATCACCTTCTCGCAGCCGAACTGTACGAGGATTCCAGCGGTTCATGGTAGCGGTACCCCAACCTGTGGCAACAACAAAGGAATCTTGGTCCCAACGATCAATGCGTTGACCGTTGATAATGTAGTTGCTGTAGAATGGGATAATAGGACATTGGTCGACGATGATGTCTTGAGCAAGGTGGGCAGCCGCTAGAACAGTTTCGTAATCAGGAGCAGTCATCATGACATCAATTGCAGCGTCATAGCTGGCGTTGCTCCAGTTGCAGCCATTTCCGTTAGGATTGGGAATGTTTTCAGTGTTCCAGGTCTCAAGGATGAGCGGATTGGTGCCCGTTAGCCATGCATAAGATACAGCATCGTAGGGTCGTGGAATTTGGTGAAGTAGGGTTCCAGAAAGATAGGTCCAGTCAATCGGTGATGTTGTGATTGCCAGACCTGCTTCAGTACAGCGGGTTTCCTGGGCAGTGAACGCGGCACCCCATTGAGGTGCAGATGCACCGTACCAGACATCCAGTATGAATGGATCGCCGTTGGGGGCTTCTCGGATACCATCCCCGTCAAGGTCGACAAAGCCTGCTGCATCAAGTTCAGCGATGGCAGCAGCAACGTTGGGTTCCTTGAAACTTTGGGTATTGTTATTATACCAGGCACCCGCAGAAGGTGGTAGGGGAGAGTCGATAGCATAGCCTACACCCTCTTTCATAATGCTTGACATTTGGAATTTATCAAAACAGTAGGCGTATGCCCGTCGAAGGGCGGCAATGCTAAACGGATAGTTAATACAGTTAATTGTCAAGTGACCGAACGCTAGACGATCGGTTTCTGACAAGTAGATATTCGGATCTCCCTCGAGTTCTTCAATGTAATCGAGTTGGACGTCGTCGGTTAGGTGATCAACTAGGCCAGAAAGAAGAGCCGCTGTTTGAATATCTTCACCGACAATGACGCGGAAGATAACCTTGTCAGCATAAGGACCGATAGGATTCCATTCGCCATCTTGTACAGGTTCAGCAGCAGCGTTGGGAAAGGGTTCATGACCAGCGTATATCAGAAACATTGGTATCAGGGAAACCAGAATCAATATAGCAAAAATTTTGTATACTGTTTTTTGCTCCAATGTGGTTTCAAACCTCTTGGCGTTTTTCCGAATCGTAGCTTCTGCTACGATACCGTCACACAAGGATAGTTATTCCTTAAATCCCTTATTATTGCGGATGATAAGAGCCAAAAAAGAGACTCATCAAATGAGAAAATAATCTTACTAAAACAGAATCAAAGATTTTTTTGCAGATTATTAGTCTAATGTCAACAAGCTGTTATAGAAAAGCAACACTAGCAAAGTTCTCTGAATATGTCAAAGGTTTGGTGGACTAGCAGAGAACTATCTCGTGATTGAAAGATACAGTAAGATTTTATCCTTATTTGTGGTATCAGGCAGATATTGGAGCGAAAATTCAATGTATGGTTGGATTGGCAAACTTCTCCGGGTTGATTTAACCACACAAACAATTCGTGATGAAAAAATCCCTGAGAAAGTGCTCCATCAGTTTATTGGCGGAAAAGGACTGGGAACATATTATCTTTATAAAGAAGTGCCAGCACGGATTGATCCATTAACGGCAGAAAATCGATTTTACCTCGCAACGGGTCCTACACAAGGAACAAGGATTCCTATAACAGGTCGATGTTCTGCTATTTCCAAAAGTCCCCTCACGCAACTTTATCTTGATAGTAACATGGGTGGCTACCTTGGTCCAGAACTCAAACGGGTAGGATATGACTTACTTGTGGTTCAAGGACAAGCGGAGAAACCGGTCTGGATACACATTACCGAAGATGTCGTAGCAATTAAAGATGCGAAGAAGTATTGGGGAACTACCATCCATGAAACCGAACGGGCACTCCGGAAATCGGACCCCAAAACTCAAGTCATTTCTACGGGACCGGCGGGTGAGCATCTAGTCCGATTCGCCTGTTTAACTCACAATTATTTTCGGAATTTCGGGCGAGGTGGATTAGGCGCAGTATTTGGAGCAAAGAACCTGAAAGCCATTGCTATTCGAGGGCCAAAGAAGAGAATAGTAACGCCGGATGTAGAAAAAGAACGGGAGATGGTGATTGAATTAGCCCAACGTGCACGCAATGCGAAAGAACGGGGACACTCGCTTCATTATCGTGGCACACCGTGGCTAGTCGATTACTCGAATAACATAGGAATGTTTCCCACCCGCAATTTTCAAACTGCCAACTTCGAATCGTTTGAGAAAATTGATGATGAAACCATTGAAACGGAATTTAGAGAACAGAAACGGAGAACCCCCTGTGAAGGGTGCGTGATTAGTTGTGCTTGGACTTTCAAAGATCCAAAATTTCCCTGGGCACCCATGGAGAAAACGGGAAAAATCGCAATACCTGAATACGAAACGTTAGGTCTTATGGGAGGAAACTTGGGCATCAGCGATATAACGGCCATCATTCAATTGAACCATTTATGCAACACGTTAGGTTTAGATACAATTAGCACAGGAAATGTGATCGGATTCCTCATGGAATTAACTCAACGGAAACTGCTGCCTTATAACCTAAAATCAGAAGCCATTACATTTGGCGAAGCTAAGAACGTCATCCAGCTTGTTTCGAAAATCGCCACCCGAAAAGGCATTGGAAATAGCCTCGCAGAAGGTGTCCGACGATTTGCTAAGGACATCGGAGCAGCCGCAGAAAATCTAGCATTACATACCAAAGGCCTTGAATATCCAGCTTGGGATCCCCGAGGAAAACTCGGTTTAGGACTCAGCTATGCCACAGCAGCCGCAGGGGCAAGCCATTTACGAGGGTGGCCATCAACCAGGAAACCTCCTGAAACTGGTGCGATACCGGTTCTTGACTCACTGATCGAACAACAGAACCTTAAGATTCTCAAAGACTCACTCATCATCTGCCATTTCACACATTCAATCGCACCTAGGCTTGAAATCGAAGACTGTGCTAAGATTCTTAATGTTGTCACAGGCATCAAATGCACAGCAGATTCAGTCAATGAAGTCGCCAACCGGACATGGATACTAGCACGGATGTTCAATATTCGAGAATTTGATGAACCTGCTCGCCAATATGATAAACTCCCTCACCGCTTCATGAATGAGCCAATTCCTGATGGACCCACCAAAGGATATACTGCCTTCATCAGCCATCAAGATTTTGAAGAATCACTCACCGAGTTATATAAACGACGAGGATGCAATCCTGAAGGACATCCCACCAGGGCCGCACTAAAAGAACTTGAACTATCCTCTATGGTTAATGGCTAGAGTAACGCAGTTTTCTTTTCACTTTCATAGAGGGGTGGCTAAGGATTATAAAGTCCCATCAAGGAACAGGGCAGGAGAACCGTTAGGGTAGAGCCTTTCCTTAGAAAACCAGTAGCTATAATAGGGGACACCGCCCACACAACTTCACACAGGACCTCCCCCTGTTATATATCCGAATACTTTCGGTTAGGTCTCCCCACCCAACGTGTCTATAACACCTGTACGCATGCCCCTTCGGAAGGAAGAACCATGCCCTCAGAACTTGAAAAAATCGAAGGCGTCGGACCCACCGTCGCCCAAAAACTCGAAGAATGCGGCTTCCGCACCATCGAAGGAATCGCCGCCGCCTCCGTTAAAGAACTCACCAGCCTCGCTGGCATCGGCGCTAGCACCGCCCAAAAAATCATCGAATCCGCCCAACGCCTCGCCAGTATCGGTCTTGAAACCGCTGACAAACTCTGGAAGAAACGCCAAACCGTCGAACGCATCACTACCAACAGCCGAGAACTCGACGCCCTCCTAGGCGGCGGTCTAGAAACAGGCAGTATGACCGAATTCGCCGGCGCATTCCGCTCGGGAAAAACCCAAATCTGCCACCAACTCGCCGTCAACGTCCAACTCCCCGCCGAACAAGGTGGCTGTGGCGCCAAAGCCGCCTACATCGACAGCGAAGGCACCTTCCGTCCAGAACGCATCATCAACATGGCCCAAGCCAAAGACATCCCACCCAACCAAGCTCTTAAAAACATCATCGTGGGTCGCGCTTACAACAGCGACCACCAAATGCTCCTCGTCCAACAAATCCAAGACAACCCCCAATTCGAAGAAGTCCGCCTCCTCATCGTCGACAGCCTCATCGGCCACTTCCGCGCCGAATACCTCGGACGCGGCATGCTCGCCGAACGCCAACAAAAACT
>JABXGS010000235.1 GCA_016550425.1 archaeon | reverse complement strand
GTACAAATTACCTCACCTCGGACGGGATCACGAATGACATCCGAGTTGCCACAGTCAGTACAGTTGGCTACTATGGCGTCGGGCTCGCGTTGACGTTGGGCGCGAGGAGATAGTTCGGAATAAGCAGGATTTGCCATTTATCTTCTACCAATGTGTGCTTATGTAGCGCGGAGGAATAGTCTCTCCTAATATACGGATAATTATCCTTGGGGAGGTACTACGAGGGAATTTGAACCGGTTGTGAACTCTCCGATACTCATAGAAGAATCCATGGGGATTGGGGAGAGTGAGAGACGGTGTGTGAAATCGAGGAGTAACTCCGTGCAAAGTGTCGAAACGTTTTTAAGGTTCCGAGTGGCGTTCGACACTTCTTTCTCCTATAAAAATGTTATTAATTTATACGGTTACTTCGACGAAACTTCCAAACCCTAGTACTAAAGAAAAAACCTGAGAGTTGATAGTTAGAATTCTTTCTCACAGGCATTACAGTACCGGGAACCATGGATGACTGTGGCATTACAATGTGGACAGCGCGACTGGCCCGTTGGGGCTTTCGTTCCGGTGCCTTTCAAGTGTTTGGTCACTTTTCCTTTTAGGGAGGCGATAGCTTTGGCGCTAGGGGATCCTCCTTTGGATGATGGGGGTGGAGGTGGCGGAGCCTCTTCAATTGCTGGGGGTGCGGGCATTGGTGGTGGTGCCTCCGGAACCGAAGCCAGTGGAACTGAAGGACTTTGAGAAGGAACATAAGCAGGTTGGGTGTCAACCGCTAGTGTAGATGGTGGAGCAGGTTCAGCGATTGGCGGAGCCTCAACGGCGGGTTCTGGAGCAGTAACAACATGCAAATCTGATGTGCGAGTGACATGTCCACTAATTCCTGTGACCAAGAGACCAATGAATCCGATGAACGAAGACGCAACGACGAATTCGAAGAAGATTGCTAATATTGATTCTCCACCAGTAATAGCCCGTAAGGTAGCTGCAACATCAGAGAGAATTGATAGGAATGGAACAAAGTCATTGATAATGCCTTGAAAGATGTTCCAGGCATCTACTATTTCATTAACGAATAATGGCGGAAACTGTACGCCAACAAGTAATGTACCAGCAATGGCAAGAAATACCATTAATCCAAGATAAATTATGAAAGACATCAGAATAAGATGTAAAACACGAAGTCGTCCGATAACACCGATTATGATGCATGCGAGAATAAATCCAAGTGGGATTAACCATATCCGAATGGCGAAAGGGAGCAAAAGAAGCCCTGCAAGCAGGGTAAATCCGATAACTATGAGAGTGCCAGCAATAACCGCTAGAAGGCTTCGATCCATTAGAAGCACCAATATCTAGTGTCCTCGAATATACTTTATAAGGAGATTGTCGAGTTTTCCAGATCGCACAAACTTTGGAGAGAATCACAATAGCTATATATGAGAGATGCGAATGCGCGGGTAATCGATTACATTGTATTGGAGGTGTACTGCATTATGCCGGTCTTAGTAAATTTTGCACAATGGAACCGTTCTGTCTTCCGAGTAGGCGTAATTGCTACCTCCGAAGATAGGCACTAGCTGATCCCGTTTTTATGGGAATAACATTAGCCAATCTCTTCATCTGCACAGCCAAAATCATAGGATGCCTTGGGTGAGAGGCAAGCTGTGGGTGATAGTGGGAGAGGCAAACCAAATCACAAGAGTGAGTTAGAAAAAAGTGCCAAATGATCCAGCACCTTATATCAGTAAGCGCAGTATGGCGAACCGTCAAATGAGCAAACTTGACGGGCAACGAGGGCGATTGGAAGACCTGCCCGAAATCACATTGCCCTCGGTCCGAGCGGATGCTATCGCAACCCAATTAGCTACCGACGTAAGTGGAATAATTAGCGCCGGAAAAGAGGCCACAGTCTTCTTCGCATTCTGGCATGATTTTCCACTTGCTCTCAAAGCATACCGCTTTTATGCAACACCTCACGCAAAAACTGGCAAACGGAAGAAAATGGGTGGAGGAAAAGCAGGATTTTCCAAAGACATCATGAGCTTCTGGGCAGCCCGGGAATTCTGGATTTTAGATCGCGCTTTCCGTGCTGGCGTAAAAGTACCAACACCTGCGCGGCATATCGATAATATGTTCACAGCCCTCTTCTTGGGAGAAGAGGGAAGACCTGCCCCCTTGCTCAAGGATATTGATATTGAGTATCCACAACGAGTCTTTGATTTAGTCATCGAGGACATCTTTACCTTATACCGAGTCTTCATTATTCATGGCGATTTATCTGGATACAACATTCTTCTCTTCAAAAATGATCCATGGATTATCGACTTCCCCCAGGCAATTGACTTTGCTTCTCGTCCTGGACGACATCGAGTACTCAAGGAAGGGCGAACCATTCTTCTTCGAGATATCACCAATATTGTCCAGTTCTTCTCGCGCCATGGAATTTCTGCAGATCCAGAAGCCATTTGTGATGAATGCATGGAACAGGTCGATGAACATGACCGATTTGATCCCCAAATGCTGGTGCGCTAGTCTGCTTAAATAGCCAATCGATCAGGGTGTGTATAGATATTCATCCGTGCACCCCGCACAAACCCAATCAACGTAATGCCTGCGGCTTCTGCTAGTTCGATACCCGATGAAACTGCTGCGCTAATCGATGCGACAACGGGTATCCGTGCAACCGCCGCCTTCAAGATAAGGTCACCTGTAAGACGCCCGGAACAAACTAGAATCAAATCGGATACACTCTGATTATTCCTGAGAGCAGCCCCAATCACTCGATCAACGGCATTATGTCGTCCGACATCCTCCGCCACTTGCACCAAGTCACCTCCAAGCGCAGCTAGTGCAGCACCATGCGTTCCTCCGGTCTCGCGATATATACTCATTTCGTGGCTCATGTTTTGAATTGCTGTATGAACAGCAATCGGAGACAATACAAGTGGATTATCTATTGCTGGAATATCACACGCCTGCCAGGTCCCCAAAGCTCCCTCCTCAGGACCACACAATCCCATAACAATTCGAGCAGTTGGACGAATAGCAGCAAGTTTCTCCTCAAAGTTAGTACCATCGGATAGTTGGACTGTTGCCAATCGGTTACGAATCCGAATCTGAATTATTTCATTAGGGGAGGCAACTAGCCGGGAAGTAAATAACAACCCCACAATCAAAGACTCATAATCGATAGGGAGTGTGTGAACCAAAGCAAAGTTATCCTCTGCACCAGAATCACGTAAAATGATTCGTAAACCGACCTCACGAGTAACGATATCAGTCCGTTTCTCGGAGCCAGTTTCATCATGCCGGAGAATCGATACCGCTTGAGTCATCTTCAATTAGACCAACTCCATACATTCATCGATGAAAGCATGTGTCACACCTTTTTATCTTGTCGACCAAAAAGACAATTCATTCATCGCGAGGTATTAGAGCTTTATTAGGCAAATATCGTACATCCCTTATTATTAACAGTTCACACCAATGACCTAGCAATTTAATGAGATGATTATGTTGGCGTCTCACCAATCTGTTGCCGAAGTGTTTGATGCAATCGAAAATAAAACTGACCATATCGCAGAACTTCTCTGTGAGCTAATTCGAGTTCCAACCGTGGTCCCACCTGGTGATAATTATGAAGATTTCGTAAATCTTGTGGAACCCATATTCCAAGATTTGGGATGCACGACGGAACGAGTGATTATTCCTGAAGAAGATATTGAAGATGTTGCTCGAGAAATTCGGGAAGCCATTGACAGGGGCAAAGCTCAGAGTAAGGCAATTGATGTTGAAGTCGAGGAAATGCGAAACTACCCTGCCTTCAAAACTAAACTTAATAGCCCCTATTTGAAGAAAATGGCTGAGGCACTCAAGGTCGTTCACAGATACAAAGACAGCGATATCTTAATTGTTGGCATTTCAGGTTCAACGGATATGGGATATGTTGAACAGGTTATTGACTCGATTGACATCATTGGTCTCGGCGCCCTCAGCTTTGACGCTATTACAGCTCATACTGCGGACGAATATGTCCAGATTTCAGCTCTTGTGAATATGACCAAGCAGCTCGCCTACTACTTAACCTTCTAGAAATCTACGGCGGATTTGCGTTTTTTATAACAACCAAGTGAACACTAGCGGAATTATCATCAAGATTAGAATAGACGAATTCAACACGACTTTGATTATTACGCCAAACCACAAGGAAATACCAGTTTCTAGCAAGACCCAGAGAATGACGCTTACGAAGACACAATACCAAGCCCACTGCTGCTTCTGCCCAAAGGCGAACCATGCAATGAATAACATTGTAATCCCCCATCCCATCACTGTGGCACCCCAGGCTCCATAGATCCAAGCTTGAAACGCCTGAGTAGGAGCGGGAACTGGATTAGATCCCCAGAACACCGGATTAATTTGGGCATTGAAGAAGACAAATATGATTATTGTATTGAGGAGTGCCATGACAGATCCAAAGATGATGATGAATATACTCACCACGATTAACCAATAATGCTAGATTCGATAGTATGACATAATCCAAAACCTCTTGTGCACCTATTCGTTTGTGAGGTGTTATAAGTGTGAATTCAAATGACACCTCCAATAGATGTGACAGACGATGAAGATTTTAGCGCTCAATAGCAGCCCAAGAAAAGCACGTGGCGGAACCGCCCTTATCCTGAATAACTTCCTAGAAGGTGCCAAGGAGGCGGGTGCCAAAATCGATTTAATCTATGTTCATGACCTTAAGATAAAACCCTGTCTCGGGTGTTTCAATTGCTGGATCAAAACACCAGGCATCTGTGTCCAAAAGGATGACATGAAAGAGGTGCTTGACAAGTGGTTAAGCAGTGATGCCCTTGTCCTTGCCACCCCAATATACGTTGATGGGATGACCAGCACCCTGAAAGCCTTGCTGGACCGGTCGATCCCCCGCGTGCAACCTTTCTTTGAAATTCGCGACGATCACTGCCGTCACCCACCACGACTCGGAAAGAAGCCAATGAAGGTAGCCTTAGTCTCAGTCTCGGGATTCACCGAGTTAGATAATTTTATTCCACTTGTCACACACGTTCAAGCCTTTTGTAAGAACTTAAATGGAAATTATGCTGGAGCGCTTCTACGACCGTTGGGGGCGCAATTACAGATGTTCAAGCAAATTGGGCTCCCTGTTGATGATATCTTTGATGCAATGAAGCAAGCAGGCAAAGAATTCGTCAAACAAGACCAAATTAGTTCCAAAACGCAAGAAATTATTAGCCGTGAAATCGTTCCTCGAAGCGAATACATTAAACGGCTGAATCAAGGATTTCAACAGCAACTTGACGCTATTAAATAATTCCAGCTACACGCTGAATCTTATTCGTCCTCAGAGCTAGCGTCTTTCTTCCGTCGTACACGAGGGAATAGCCGTCCCGTTTGTTCCATATACTCTCGATAACGATCACCAAACTGTTCTATCATCATTTCTTCTTCTACGCGCATTCGAGAGGCTATAACTAAAAGTCCAAACAAGACGATAACCAGAAGAATAAGATTCAGCGTTATTAGGAATAACCCAATGTTGAAGATAAAATAGACCAAGTACATTGGATGCCGGATGTATGTGTAGGGACCACTGGTCACCATGGTGTGACCTTCTTTGATTTCCAATGTGCCAGAAACTTGTCGGTCCAGATGAATCCCCACCCATGTCATTCCCAATATCATCGCAATGCAAATGGCGACACCAATCCATCGAACCACTGGCAGATTCACCAAGATAATTTGAGTATAAGCTGGAATTAAAATGGGAAATAGGCTCCAAATTAAAACAAAGACAATCATCGTGTATACTAACACAATTCGAAGGATAACCAAGATCTTACTTTCATATCTGACCTGATCGGCCCATCGTTTTTGGCGTGTTCGTTTTTGTCCTTCAGGCTGGGCTTTGCGTCCATAATATCCACGGATTCCCATGAAAATTAAGAAAAGAAAGAGTCCACTGAGTCGAAAGATTAACTCTTCTGCCATTAGTTGATATCTCCATTTGGACATCTGAAATACAGGCTTAAATAGAGTTGTACTTGTCCCCGTTACTCCTTCGAACAGAAGGTTATGGATTAGAGAAAATCACTTATAGACTCCAACAATAAAGCTCCGGTAGAAATGAGGTTCAGGAAGGAAATCAATGAAGCGTGAACCGATTCGAGCCTTCCGAGGCACTAAGCTGCATTGCAAGAACTGGCAAATTGAAGCCATCCTCCGCATGCTCCAAAACAATTTGGACCCGGATGTTGCCAAGGATTGGCAGAGACTTATTGTGTATGGAGGAACTGGACAGGCAGCACGGAACTGGGAAGCTTTTGATAAAATTGTTGAAACCCTATTAGCTTTAGAACCAGATGAAACCATGCTAATTCAATCCGGAAAACCTGTAGCAGTATTTAAGACCCATACAGATGCGCCTCGTGCCCTGATTGCCAATTCCTTGATTGTTCCGTTTTGGGCTACAGAAGAAAACTTCCACACACTATACAAGAAAGGCTTGACGATGTTCGGTCAAATGACAGCGGGTTCATGGATTTACATCGCCACGCAAGGCATTCTCCAGGGAACTTTTGAAACCTTTGCAGCAGTTGCTGACAGGCATTTCAATGGGACCTTGAAAGGGAAACTCACCCTCACTGGGGGCGTTGGTGCCATGGGTGGAGCACAACCATTGGCAGTCACTTTCAACGAAGGTGTCGTTATCGCTGTTGATATTGACGAAAACGCAATCGAGAAGCGAATGCGCGCAGGATATTGTGAACTCAAAACAGATAGTCTTGACGAAGCTCTTGCCCTCGCCAACGAAGCTTTAGAAAAGCAAATACCACGGTCTATTGGTCTGATTGGAAACACAGCTGAAACACATCCCGAGATAGTGAACCGAGGAATCAAAGTGGATGTAGTGACTGACCAGACTTCAGCCCATGATCCATTAACCGGATACTACCCAGCAGGTTACAGCAAAGAGGAAGCCGACCAACTTCGGGAAAAGGACCCTGAGGAGTATATCCGCCATTCGAAAGAATCAATGCTACACCACGTGAAAGCTATTCTGCAATTACAGAAAAAGGGTACAGTAGCTTTTGATTACGGGAATAATCTGCGACAACATACAAGCTCAATTGCCTGGAATGAAAAAGAGAATCGATGGAAGTATCCTGGATTCGTAGAAGCCTATGTACGACCCCTATTCTGTGAAGGACGGGGACCATTCCGGTGGGTGGCTTTATCTGGGAAACCTGAGGATATCTACAGAACTGACCAACTTGTTCTCGACCTATTTCCTGATAACTATATCCTGAAACGCTGGATTACACTCGCGCATGAAAAAGTCCAGTTTGAAGGCTTACCGGCGCGAGTCTGTTGGCTGGGATATGGTGAACGGGCAAAGTTTGGCAAAGCCTTGAACGACTTGGTGGCAGAAGGTGAATTGAAAGCCCCCATTGTGATTGGTCGTGATCACCTAGATGCAGGTTCGGTAGCTTCTCCAAATCGAGAAACGGAAGGGATGCGGGACGGAAGCGACGCTATTGCCGATTGGCCAGTGCTCAATGTCTTGATTAACGCAGTGGCAGGAGCAACCTGGGTTTCCCTTCACCAAGGTGGCGGAGTGGGCATTCCTTATGCAATCTCTGCTGGTCAAGTTTCTGTCGCAGATGGAACACCCGAGGCTGAACAACGATTGGGGCGAGTGTTGACCACAGATCCAGGTATGGGAGTTGCTCGTCACGCAGATGCAGGCTATCCTAAAGCAATCGAATTCGCAAAAGAACACGCCATCAAAATTCCATTTCTCAATAAGTAACGTAGGTGAAGAAAGTTGAAACAAATCGTAGAATGTGTACCCAATTTCAGTGTCGGCGATGACCCCAAGACTATCGAAGCCATCGTCGATGCTATTAAGAAGACTAAGGGTGTTCAGCTCCTCGATTTTGAACATGATACAGCATACAACCGACTTGTGGTAACTTACTTTGGTGAACCACATGCCTGCAAATCCGCCATGCTCAATGCCGGTAGAGTAGCAGTTGAACGCCTAGATATGCGGAAACACAAGGGACAACACCCACGGATTGGTGTATTAGATGTTGCCCCATTTGTCCCCATCAAGAATATCACTATCGACGAATGTATCCAACTCTCCAAAGCGTTCGCCAAAGCCTTTGCCGAAGAACATCAGGTTCCAGTTTATTTATACGGCGAAGCAGCAGAAACGCCTGAGAAAGGCGATGTCGATTGGATTCGTAAAGGTGAGTGGGAAGCCCTTGAAACGAACATGCAAGATCCGGAAAGACGCCCTACTTTTGGTCCCAGTAAACCACATCCAAGTGCTGGTGCGACAATGACTGGCGCCCGTGAGGTAATGGTGGGTCTTAACATTAATTTGGGAACCACCGATTTACGCATTGCCAAAGCCGTTGCGAAAGCAATTCACAAAAAGAAAGGGGGACTTGTTCGAATCAAAGCCATGGGATGTGCTTGGGAGGAGCGGGGAATAACGCAAATCGGCATCACAAACACAGACTTTCGAAAATCTCCTCTTTATCGACAATTCGAGTTAGTTAAAATTGAAGCCGCCCGTTACGGGGTCAATGTAGTAGGTGCAGAATTCTGTGGGCTGGTTCCCATTGAAGCCCTCGTCGACGTCGCCAACTACTATCTTCGTCTTGAAGGATTCGAGATGAAAGATATCCTTGAGATTGCCATTGACCAGAAGCTTGCACAAGCTGACCCTAACTACTCCAGCATCCTCTCAAAAGACTAGTACTTGAAAGACCAGGAATCTGTTGATTTATTAGGTTCCAACACCTTCAATGGTAATAATGGAACGCCTGGATCTTGACATGGTAATCCTGAACGCCTCCGAACTCCTTACATTACAAGGAGCCAGCCATACACCCAAAATAGGCGAAGACCTCAACGAGCTTGGCATCATAAATAACGGAGCCATAGCTATTCGTGAAAATCAAATTGTCGCAGTAGATTCTACCAAAAACATCAAGCGATTAGTGAAGCCTGGAAGCCGCCCACAAATCATTGACGCCAAAAATCAAACCGTAATGCCTGGTCTTATCGATCCCCATACTCACTTAGCCTTTGCTGGGAGTCGAGAACAGGAATTTGTCCAAAAAATCCAAGGCAGATCATATATGGAAATTCTTGAATCCGGTGGAGGAATCAATGTCACTGTGAACGCAACCCGAAAAGCGAGTAAGAACACGCTTGTTCGCATAGGAAAACCAACTTTAACACGAATGCTTGAGTATGGTACAACCACCGTTGAAGGAAAATCAGGTTACGGATTAGACCCCAAGCATGAACTGAAACAACTTTTAGCGATGCGAGACTTGAATCTCATTCACCACATCGAGATTGTTCCAACATTCATGGGAGCCCATGTCATTCCCTCAAAATACAAGAGTGACCCAGACAAATACGTGACCCTTATCATCGAGAAGATGATCCCCTCAGTTGCCAGAAAAGGCCTAGCAGAATTCTGTGATGTCTTTGCTGAAACAGGCGTCTTTGACATTGACCAGTCACGCCGCATTTTACTAGCCGGAAAGGAACATGGCCTTATTCCGAAAGTGCACGCAGATGAAATGACTACGCTTGGAGGAGCGGAACTAGCTGCTGAAGTGGAAGCAGCATCTGCAGATCATTTATTGAAGGTATCGAAAAACGGCATTAAACAACTAGCCAAAAAACAGGTTGTAGCAGTCCTTCTGCCAGCGACAGCTCTAGTGTTAATGGAAAAAGAGTACGCGCCTGCTCGTGAATTGATCAATTCAGATGTTCCGATAGCATTAGCTACAGATTATAATCCGAATTGTATGACCGAATCGATGCAACTCGTCATGACACTGGCCTGTTTAAACATGCGTATGACGCCGGCAGAAGCAATTTCAGCAGCGACTATAAACGCTGCTCACGCCATTAAACGCTCACATCTCGTGGGGAGTCTGGAACCGAATAAACAGGCTGATATTGTCATCATGGGTGTTCCGAATCATGCCCACATTCCCTATCATTTTGGCGTAAACCTCGTCGATAAGGTGATAAAAGCAGGAAAACTTGTCTTTTCTGCACAGTTGTAAGTATAACGTTTTAGTCGGCTTTTTTGTTAACTAATTAAACGAAAATAGGAATAACCATAGTAAAATTAACATTTTTCCATGATTAGAACAATCCATTAGGCTTTATTAACAGACTTACCTTATATTCTCCTGAGGTACGGGCATTATTTGTTCTAGGCCGTTAATGCCCCAGCGCGGATATCAGTGGAGGTAAGCTGCCTCAAGTGGAGTAGGGAGGAGGCTAGCTGTCACCATAATCTCCACAGAAAAATAAACCCAGAATTAACGGACGAAATGAATGAAATCAAATGATAAACAATTAATGCTCGTAATCTCTGCTATAGCTGCAGCTTTTATTATTATTACACTTACAACCAGCACTCAACCAGTTGTTGAAGGATGTTATGATTCTCCACCCGCAAGATCACTATCCAAATACTTCTTCTATGACTACCTGGATCCAGAAGTCCTCGACGGCTTCCTAGACTGTCCATTAGCCTACAACATTGTAGGGCTTCCAGTCAACATTACCTGGTGGTCTTATGGTTGGACTCATAGTTACTTCCTTGGCACCTTCTATACTGATCACAATGGCCTAATCTACTTGAATGATATTCCACGCGGTTGGTATGTCATCGAGTATATGTGGAACGGCGAGAAATTCACGGAGGAACTGGAAGTCGGGTGCTGCATGAGAGACTGGACCTATCGAAATGAGTTGGATGCGAAAGGTGGAGATTCAAATAATTTCCTGAGGTGGGGACAAGAATTTTCTATTAATTGTCCTCATCTCAATTTCTTACCTCATTTTCAGCTCCCTTAACCACTTCGTGAGAAAAAGTTGGAATGAATAATTCCGTTACCTTCGTTAGTGGGCAAGCAATACTCGTGAACCAGTCCCCGTCAGATAAGCCCCATTTTCTCGAAAAGCTGAGATTTCATATTGCAATCGAAAATCAGGGTCTCGCGTTAATGTCAAATGCGGACGGAACAAGATTTTAAATTTCATGCTTGCTTCTTGGTTCTTCATTATCAGACGTTCATCGGAGATTTCTCGTTTGGGTTGAATTTGCTTGATTGAGGTACTTCGTACGACTCGTCGAGTTAAAGTTTCAAAATAAACCGAAGGAGTCAAAGAGCGAGCAATAACTTTCAGATTCAGAGTCGAATCAGTTGTGTTTTTAATTTGAAAAGTTAGGTTTCCCATAGTAGATCGCTTTGATGAAAGTCTTAGGTTTTTGGGGAGATGTATGGTCCAGTGAATGAAGCCATCCTCCGTTTGCCACCAAGTTTGGGTCATTCCCGGCCACCTAATGGAAGAAAATTCAAGTCGATCTGATTGGATACACTGAGTTATTGTTAGTATTCGAAGGCGCGTATTGTTTTCTTAATGGGTTCAATGATTTGACCTCGATGTACAAGTTGCCAGATTTGGTTGATGTCCCTGTGAAGCAAATAATCTTGAGATAATTTATCAATTTGGGTTGACTGGTCTTTGATATATCTAGAAACAACCTCACGAACCACATCATAAGCTAGTTGTGAGCCGTCTCCTAAGATTATAGTTTTTGATAATCGGCGTATATCGACTCCTTGAGCTGCACAGAGAATTTCAATAGCGATGATGTGTTCCACATTTAGGAGGATTTCCTGAGTTTGGCGAGCAGCTATAGTGCCCATGCTTACATGATC
>JABXGS010000234.1 GCA_016550425.1 archaeon | reverse complement strand
TTCGTCATCACGTAAGATTAATAAGATGGCGAGATTTGCCTTACTTCCAATCCTCAGGCTGAGGCGAAAAACGATGCCTGTAAGACCCGGAAAATGCTATCGTCAAATCAAACGTCCTCCCTATACCCGTAAAGAATACGTTAAGCGGATGCCAGGTAATAAAGTGGTTCTGTATCGTATGGGCAAGAAACGAAATCGTAACTTCGAATTGACCTTAAGTTTAACAGCTGATGAAGCTGTACAAATTCGTCACAGCGCACTCGAAGCCATGCGTGTTGCCGCTAATCGCCACCTTACACAGCTACTTGGGCCTGAGGGGTATTTCTTGTGGATTCGCACCTATCCCCATCAAATCCTTCGAGAGAAGAAGATGATGGCCTTTGCTGGGGCAGATCGTATTCAAGAAGGAATGCGGCGCTCGTTCGGGAAGCCCTTTGCGTTAGCTGCACGAGTTAAACCTGGTCAACCAGTGTTGACACTCGAAATCAATTATAGGGATTTAGAAATTGGTAAGGCCGCCCTGCGTCGAGCATCGATGAAATTACCTACTCCCTGTTCGATTCGGCTTGATAAAGCTCCCGATGAGCTTCGTAAGAAAATTGGATTCTAGTGCAACCCACCACGTTTAGCTTATTAACCTGAAGTCGTCTCTAAAGATAGCTTTGTAGCTTAAAGAGAGACCTTGTACTTTCGGAATTGAGTTCCTGCATAGCGACCGCGAGATCCTAAGTCGTTGTTGATTTTGATGAGACGGTTGTATTTGGCTGTTCTTTCACCCCGAGCAGGAGCACCGGTTTTAATTTGTCCGCATGAGAGGGCAACGGCAAGATCAGCAATAAATGTATTTTCCGTTTCTCCACTTCGATGGCTGACAACAACGGTATAATTATTGGCTCCAGCAAGTTGAGCTGCTTGGATGGCTTCAGTGAGCGTACCGATTTGATTAACTTTCAATAGCAATGAATTTGAGGCACCCATAGTGATGCCTCGTTGTAATCGTTCACTATTTGAGACAAAGATATCGTCCCCAACAATTTGTACAGTCTGCCCAATTGATTTTGTTAGCTGTGAAAATGAGTCGAAATCGTGTTCTTCAAAAGGATCTTCAATTGAAAGTAACGGGTATTCTTTGGTTAATGCACGGTAGTCGTCGAATAGGGCTTCTGCGGTAAGTTCTTCATCATCGATAAAGTATTTTCCTTTTGAATAGAACTCGTTGGCGGCGGCGTCGATGGCCAAGCCAATCTCTTTACCAGGCTTGTAGCCTTCTTGTTCAATTGCTCTAATCACAGCGTTAAGAGCATCTCGGGTTTCTCGAATGGGAGGTGCAAAGCCTCCCTCATCACCCAGATTCACGCCCATCGGACCATACTTTTTCTTGAGAACCTTGCCCAGTGTGTGATAGATTTCAATGCCTGCACGTAAAGCGCGATGGAAGTTATCAAATCCTACAGGCATTATCAAAAACTCTTGAATGGCAAGTTGATTACCTGCATGTACCCCACCATTGATGATGTTCATCATGGGAACAGGTAAGATGTATTTATCTCGTGGAACGAGGTATTCGTAGAGGTGTTGAATTCCAGTATCAGCGGCGGCTTTGGCGACGGCCAATGAAACTCCTAAAATTGCATTTGCGCCCAAATGTGCTTTATTTGGAGTTCCATCTAATTTGATTAATATGTCATCAATTGTTTGTTGCTCGCGAGCGTCTAAGCCAATTATTGCAGGAGCAAGAATGGTGAGGATATTATCAACGGCTTTTCGCACGCCGCGTCCATGAAAGCGTTTGGGATCATTATCGCGTAATTCAACAGCTTCATATTTTCCTTTTGAGGCGCCTGAGGGAACCATGGCCCGACCATATGCGTTCTGTGTTAAGACTTCAGCTTGAACGGTGGGATTGCCACGGCTATCCAGAATCTCCATAGCACGAACTTCTTTGATTATATACGGGTTTGACATAGTGAGGTTGTCTCCAATTGTTAAGAAAGTAAGGACCTCGAAGCAGTTAAGTGTTAAAGATACAACGATTCTAAAAAAGATAGAGGGCAGGAAATCGTAATGTCCACTCGGCTGCCCAGAAAACAGATAGAGATTTTGCTAAGTCAACTCAAAGGGTTTCCTTCTCCCAGCCCGGGGAAGGAACAGTATGAAGTAACAGATACTGTTGCAGCAACGATGGTATTTATCGCAGCTACCTATGGAGACATCGAGAATCGACGTGTCTATGATTTGGGTTGTGGTCCTGGACGCTTGGCAATTGGCGCTGCGTTACTCGGTGCACGCGAGGTAGTGGGTGTCGACATTGATTCGAAAGTATTAAATGTGGCAGAACAAAACGCAATTCAAGTTGGTGTGCAAGAGCGAATAAAATTCGTCGCACAAGACATTGAGACAATCACCGCCCAAGCCGATACAGTAATAATGAACACGCCGTTTGGAGTTCAACGGGTTCACGCTGATCAACCCTTTCTCCAAAAGGCCTTAGAAATTGGGAAGGTAATTTATTCCTTGCATAAAGCGTCGGCAGGGGGTCGAAAATTCATCACTGGATTTGTCTCGGATCGTGGAGGACGAATTTCGTTTGTTCAGGAAATGTCCATGACGCTTCCACCAACAATGCACTTCCATGAAAAAAAACGATATAAAATTCAGGTTGATTTTTACCGTATAGAACAATCGGAGGAAACCAGATGACCGGTCAACGAATTAAAGAGGGAGATTCAGTTCTTCCCGGAGAAAGATTGGGTGTAATTGAAGAGTTCCTCCCCGGTGAGGGAACATTTCAGGATGAAGATGATGTCATCTACTCGAGCCTAATAGGCATCGTTCACATTGACATGAAGGAACGAAAAATTAGTGTTGAAGCAACAACTCGTCAACCAGTCTACCCCACACGGAATGACGTAGTCTTAGGTGTCATTCAAAGT
>JABXGS010000042.1 GCA_016550425.1 archaeon | reverse complement strand
TTCCACATAGAATTCCACCAAGGGGACCTAATATAATGCCTGCAAGAAGTGGAATGATAAAGCCGGGTGTGAGAGTAACGTAAGGTGAAAAAGTGGGAATAGCTACTTGGCGAAGAACGATTCCAACGGCTGAGAAAATCGCGAGTATACCAATCCAAATTGAAAGAGGAAAAATTCCCAAATGGGAGGGTTGAAAAGTCGGATTTGTAGAAGCCAATAGCTTCCCTCTCCAAGCAACTAGGTGTCCTTTAGCATAATTTGTTTATCAGATTTAAAAAGCTCAGTCGCTGTCTTGACAACTTTTTCAAATTCTTCGACAGGAAAGGCTTTCTCTTCTTCATCACAAACGTGGATTTCAAGCATTTCTTCTCCAAGATAGAGAAAAGCACTGTAATAACCCCATGCAGACACTAAGACGAAGCTGAGGGAAGGTTCTTGGAGGTGGAGATGACCACCTCGGTAAGTTACAAAGAATTCATTGCCCTCCAATCCTCGACCACCATGTTCACGAATCGCACCATCAAGGGCAGTTAAAAAACGGGTAACTGAATTGAGTGAATAAAGAAGCCCATAATCCAGTGGCCAGCTGTAGACTTCTGCGGTAGTTGTTTCGGTTTCGATTGTTTCGCCTTCGTACTTGAATTTTACTCGGCGCTTCGAGGGACCTATTGTTGCCTCAGTTTTGGTTTTTAATTGGGTCGTCACTTCTTTTAATAAATCAAGTTGGGTTGTAATGACGGGAAGATCAATGTATGCCCACAAGGCTTTTCCTGAGGAGACAAAAAGATTCAACGTAAGTGGTTCAATGTTTTGTCCAGCGCTGATACGCATCTCAACCATTTCACCAAGGGGGTGCATGTGCACTTCCCATTTATCGGTTAAAGCTTGATGAATATTCGCTAGTAGTTTACCGGTTTTCCAGACAAATAAGGGGCACTGGTAATTCTTAGCCATTTTTACTCGCCTTGGGTGGATGTTCCTTCTGCAATTATTCAAATATGTTTCGAAATCGCAGTTCCAACGAAAATCTGGTTATTCTATGTTATAACTGCTTGTTGAGTAGTCTGTTAGGTACTTTGGGAATGTGCTGCAATGAGATCTTCATGACTTTTGTTAAATCGTTTGACCAACTCTGCGATAACCCCATCTAGAAAGACTGCTGCTGCAATTTCAAATTGAGTGCCTTCAGGCGTAAGGCTTGCATCCTCGCCCTTCTCTTTTCTCGCAAGATCAATTTTGGTTCGTCCTTGGAGTTTAACTGCTAGGTCACTCATCCGTCCAATCCAACTCTCAGGGTAGCTAGTAATCGAGATGATATGCGGGTTCTGGTCAAGATAACTTTCAATAATGGCTTTTACAATTGATGTCCGTCCGCTCCCTGAGATAACGATGATAAGATCACCTTTATCAAGGTGTGGTACAGAGCGGCTATTTGTAATGAAATACACAGGGACGTTTAAGTGTTCCAAGCGGGTTTGAAACATCTGACCAACCATCGCGGACCGACCACTTCCAACCACAAATATACAACCCCCTTTCCGTGCAGTATTTTCGATTGCATCGACAAACTGTTTTACGTTCTTGGTGTTTTTACGAAGAAAATCAATATTCATCTGAATATTATCTGTGATTAACTGCATGGCTCGAAGAAATGTGCCATCTTTCTCGGTTCCCGCTTTCCTTGACAAGGGGACTAGTCACCGTTGCCCACAAAGATGTTATTGTATAAAAGCGCTTGTCTTTTTGTGTTCTTTCAACTCATATTTTTGTTGAATTATGACCGAGAAAATAAGGAATCTATTTTTTGAGAAGTGGTTGGAAAAATTTTCGGGTTGCCTCGATGAGTGTGTCATTGGAGAGTGTGATGCAAATTGGACTAATAACAATTTTCTTTTCTTTTGTCGCTAAATAGACATCACTTGTTCTTTGTGGTCTTGCTTTCTCTCTCCCATGTATCCAGTGATATTCCATTCCGTGAGGGTCGGTTCGTGGTTTTAATTTATTATTGAAGCGAACTCGTAACGGTTTTGCTATCTTAATTGGAGTCTCTTCATCGACGTTTGCAGGAAAGCTGACATTGAAGAAATCAATGTCTTTGGGCAATCCATGAGTTAATACATGGTCAATAATCTCGTGAGCTCGTTTTGCTGCTTCTTGATAATTCGCACCCGAATCTCCAGGGATAAACCATGTGTTACTCGGTGTGTCGATTGAAAATGCAATACTTGGTAGGTTCCAGAGTGCGGCTTCGATTGCGGCTCCTACAGTACCACTGGTTAGGATGCTATGGGTACTGACATTCAATCCTAAATTAGGACCTGATATTACCAGATCAATTTCAGGGAAATACGTTCGGCACCAAGTTACAGCATCTCCCGGTGTTCCAGAGGTTTCAATGATGGGTTGATTTTCGATGGTTGGTCCTTCTGTAAATCTGATTGGTTCGTTGAATGAAATTGCCTTTGATATACCACTTTTTGGCTGGTTTGGAATCACGACTGTGAGTTCATAAAAGGGACCAAGGGTTTTAATGAAATATCGTAGTGCTGGTGAACGAGCACTATCATCATTAGTATAGAAGATATGTGGTCGATTTCTCAATTTTGGTATAACTCCTATTTTTCTCTTCGTCGAAGTAGTGATAATGAAGGTCGAACTATTAAAAAAAGAGTATTAAGCTGTTACAATATCGCTTAGCAGGGAATTAAGAGTTCATGGCGCATTATTCAGGAATTGTTGAAAGAACAGAAATCAGTAACAAGATCTTGACCTGTTTGGCAAGGCACGTTGAGTCACAAATGTCTCCAGGTGAACTCGTTACCATTATTCATTCAGGGAATAGTGACTATATTCGTCTAGTTCATATCCTGATGGCACAACTGCTTATACAGAATCGCTGGGTCTATGTGTTTGATTATCAACGACGAATTAAAACGGTCTATTTACAACAGCTGCTGACTAAGCAAAAAGTGAGTCTTAGTAAGGTTCTTCGAAAATTTGTTCTTCGAGTCATTCTTGATGAAAACCATGGAATAGACGAGCTCCTGAGAATGCAACGGCGAAAACCGTCCAGAAAAAAACCACCTGCTTTTTTCATAATTGATCCTTCAGGCTTATTTGGCCGTCTTAGAGGCGGAGTAAAACAATCTGCGGAAGGACTTCAATTCCAATATGATGCAGCTAGACTCTTTGCACAGAAGGGGTATTCTGTTGTGATATCTGATTTCGGTGGTCGGCATTTTCATCGAGTTGAATCAGTGGTCCCAGCTCAATTGGCAGAAACATCGACTTTGGTTCTTCAGTTTCTACCAAGGCAGATTCTGTTGGCTCCAAGTTAACAGGTTACAGCTTATCTTTAGTTGGTTTTCCGCATTGAGTGCAAAAAGTTAGGTCTGGTTCTAGTAGTTTTCCACAATATTGACAGATGCTTTTTTCATCGTGGATTTCTCCTTCACTTGGAGCAGAGTCAAGATGTTGAGGAGGTTGATAAATTTGTACTTGGCGCATGTATTTTTGATGTTGTTTTTCCCGATAGGCGCCGCGAGCTCCTCCGAAAAATGCTACTGAAAAAAGTGGTATTAATGGTGCAACCATAGCTACTGGGATCTGAGTAAAAATACTTAGAATAATAGGGCCTGCGAAGCCAAGGGTTATTCCATACAGACCCACGATTGTATCAATATTCAGATAGATCGTTAAACCTAGAACCCCCGCGAATGTAATCAAGACGTATCCCAAGATTAGAGTGCTTAAAATGCGTCCCCAATGCTGAACTCGCATACCAATACTAATAGTAAAAGATTTGGTTAGCGAAACTTGTCCAATAACCAGTATCATTGGGAGAAAAAAGAAGAGCAGTTGAAGAATCGTAACAAGAATCGGAATGACACTAGCAAGGGCTAGGATAATCGAGGTAATAAAGGCGGCAAGAATGGTTGAACCAATGGGAAACCGGACGTTGCGCTCATCAGCTAAAAGAGTGTGTAATGAAGATTCACTCTTGAAGAGATGATAAATGGAAAGCGTCCACAAAATAAAGGTCCCGAAGAATATCACGAACTTTTGTAGAAGACCCCAAGCCATACTCAAAATGAGAAGATCAAATAATAGAAAAAAATCGGGGACTGGGGCAAGAATTTCATTGGCAATCAAGGTATCAATTGTTGTGATTAACGAATCTACGGGGAGAAGAATGATTGATAAAATGAATCCGCCAATGAAAAATACCACAACGAGCCTTTGAAACTGTTGTTGTAACAGTAGAATACTGCGTTGGAATGCCGCACTAAAGGAAGCATTTGCTAACCAGTCTTTCCCTTTGAATGGGGAGGGCTTCTTTGGTAAACTGGAGCTGATTGTAGCCTGTGCGTCTACAGGTTCTGACATCTATCCGCCTCGTAATGGATTTAGTGGGTACTGCGAGTGGAACTATCTTAAACTTGATGGTAAGGTAAGTCTCTCTTGGGTAGCGAAAAATTCGCAATAGACTAAGATGCAGTGAAATTATGATGCAAAGGACGAATAAATGAAGGGATGTAGTTTTTCACGTAGTTCCGCCAGTCGATTATATATCAATAATCTCGTCACTTGGTCAAATAACTCTCCGACGTTTTCTCCGGATCGTGCAGAGGTTTCAAAGTAATTATCAAATTCCAAGTTTATGTGCCGCTGGTACGCTTCAGCCATCGAAATCACCCGTTTTGAAGCCAAGTCCACTTTATTCCCCACTAAAACACTGGGGGCTTCATCTGGTACTGCTTGTCGAAAGGCCTGTAACCATCCCTCAACATTGTCGAATGTTTCTGCACGTGTTAAATCAAAGCTGACGATTACCGCATCGCTGCCTAGTAAGAATAGCTTCCTAACACTTTCAAATCGAGGTTGACCTGCAAGGTCCCAAATAATTAAACGTATTAACACGTCCCCGACTACAATCTCCGAACAATTTAGCTGCGTCCCCAATGTCTGATGATATGAATGCTCAAAGGTTTTCGAAATGAAGCGGTTGATGATGCTGGTCTTACCGACCATCGGGTCCCCAATGATTACTAACTTGAAAGTGTGTTCGTTCAGTGACATGGGGGTTCGCTCGCTACTTTAGCATTCTTTTTCTAGTCGTCTGGAAAGGAAATTTAAATTATGTTAATACTGGTATGACAAAAATGATATTGCCTAAATGGCTTTTCCTCGCTTAATATCGGCATTTCCTGCTTTTCTATAGCATATTTACTCCTCGACAGAAGGGATTTAGGATAAGTTAATGGCGCAACATCCCCGTTTAAGAAGTTGGGTTTATTGCTGCGATAGATTTAAGCTGAAAAAGTCGTAGTGCCTTGCAGGAGTTTCGATTGTGACTATCCAAATTGATGATGCTGGTTGGGGTGATCCGGTTGGTGGTGTACTAATTGGTGTTTATCGAGTCGAAACCAGCGAATATGTCGTCAAAGAGATTGAAGTCACTCATTTCCAAGAACTACATTTTGCAAACAAAACATTTCTCGCTCGCGGCCTAGAACTTGTTTTAGAAGCCCTCACGTGTTTGCAGGTTCCAAAAGCTGAAGCTATCCAAGTATGTCGAGGGGCAGTCCTGGATGAGGTTCGGGCTGGTCTCAAGGCTCGTGGGTTTAAAGTGATTCCAACAAAGATTGAAGGGCATCTACAGGAATTAGTTGAAGCTAATTTTGTGACCTCGTTAGAAAAACTTGGACTCCAGGATATTCCTCGGGTGAGTGGCAAAGAACGCTTCTTTCGTCAGCTTGAATGGATACAAGAGGATCTCCTAAAGCGTGAATGTTTTGCAAAAACAGGTTGGAAGAATTGGCCGAAGAGACTTCGGAATTGGCAACCGAGGTGGCGACAATCCCAACGAAGAAATCATGCTCCACCAATCATTGTCAAATTAGGTGGCAGCATTATTTCAGATAAAACAAAGCGGTCGACTGCCCGACTAGCGACTATTAAATTATTAGCAAAGGAAATCACCGCAATAAAAAAGCATCCTATTGTGGTAGTGCATGGAGGTGGTTCCTTCGGGCATTTCCCCGCCAAGGAATATGAAATTCATCGGGGTGGACGGAGCCGGAAAAAGAAAGTAGGTCTAACTGAAACAGCACTGGAAATGACAAATCTCGGCAAAATTATTCACCATGCTTTTTTGGAATTAAAGCAGCCAGTGATTCCTATTCGGTCATCTTCTGTTATTGTGGCGCTAGATGGTCGCATCTCACATATGGACCTTCAAGCTTTACAGGAATTTATGCGGCAGGGCTTCATCCCCATACTTTCTGGTGATGTAGCAGCTGATACAGTTACAGGTTTTACGATTGTAAGTGGAGATCAAATTTCGATGTATCTAGCTCGATTATTAGGTGCCCATAAAGTTATTTTCGCTACTGATGTTAGTGGCTTGTATACTGCTGATCCCAAAGAAAATCCACACGCCCAATTAATCGAAACAATAACTCCTGACACGTTGGATCAGGTACTTGATGAAATTGCCGTAGGAACAGCTTCAGAAGCTGCAGATGTAACGGAAGGTATGCGAGGAAAGCTCACTGAAATCTTCAAAGGTCTTCCAAAGGGTTGTGAAGTTATTATCACTGATATTCGGCCACCGGGAACCCTGGACCGTTTAATAATGGGAAAACCGGTACCTGCTACACGTCTTCGACACGATTAGCCTTCTACCCAATTAATTAGGGAAAAGGTATAAACTCAGCCACCTCTCAAAAAGTTTCGACTCAGAGGGTGAGTCTCCAAATGTTCTCTTTCACTTATTTTGGGTACGCAGCGATTTTAGTTAATTTTGAGAAGCACATTCTTTTTGACCCAGGAATCATTGAAGGGGTTCCACTGATCGACATCGGGACGGTCCAAGCTTCCTATCTCCTTGTCACCCAAACACCGATTGAACATTTTGGAAATGCTGTAGATTTTGCAAATGACAAAGGAAGCATTCTGGTTGGAAATAGCGCCGTGTGTCATCAAGCGCGACAAGAAGGCATCTATAGCTATGACCTCTTTGAAATTGATACAAGCAAACCACTCGATATTGGTGCTAATATCCAAATCATTGGATATCCTTTGCGTCGTGGCGGGTTTCTTGCACCAAAAAATACCGCATTCTTGGTGAAAAGCAATCAGGGGTCAGTTCTACATTTAGGACATGCAAATGAATTAGGACCGCTTTCAAATTCAGAACCCGATTTGCTTTGTGTCTCAGTGGCGGGTAAGAAACGGGGAACCTTTTCACCCGTTGCCGCAGTTGAAACAACCCTTGCGATTCATCCCCGGTATGTATTACCAATCAGCGGGTCTTCTACTCAAACCAAACAATTTCTGGGGCAGCTCGGACAAAAAGAAACGGATATCCACTCAATTGCTTTGAAAGCAGGCGAATCCTTCACACTGATATGAATCGGTACGTCAGCCGGTCAAACCTGTAAGAGCCGTTTATACAGCTCAACACGTCGATCCTGAATGATGTGGTTTGTTTTAGTGAGAAATTTGTCTCGAGCCTGTTTAGGATCAATTTCCGCGATTATAAGTCCAGTTCTCTTCGTTCCGCTCCGTGAAATAATCTGACCCTGCGGGTTAGTAATCTGGCTCCGTCCAGTAAAGGTGAGGGTCCTCTCGGAACCAATACGATTTGCTAAAATAGTGAAAATCCGATTTTCAATGCTTCGTGCAATCATTGTCTTCTGCGCGTAAGGCAGGACCAGATTGGCAGGCAAACACAACACCTCACAGCCCTCTAACATCAGAATTCGTGCTACTTCAGGGAATGCCCAATCAAAACAAATCAACACTCCGAGGTTTGCAGTGGGGATTTTCCATACTCTCGGAGGGTCATCTCCTGGATAAAACCACTCTTTTTCACGAGCGAAAAGATGTATTTTACGATATACTCCCAAATAGCCTTTGGGGCCCACAATGACTGCAGAATTATACACGTTATTATCCAGTCCAAGTTCTGCTATCCCTCCAACAATCGTCATCTGGTATTCTTGTGCTAATCTAATCCACAACTTGGATGTTTCTCCATCGGGAACTTCCTCAGCTAAGGAATGCACCTGCTTCTTTGAAGTGAAATTATAGCCAGTTGCACACAACTCTGGAAAGACAACTAACTCGACTTCCTGAATCGCAGCTTTTTGGCAATAGTGCTGGAGGAGGGTGCGATTTTTTTCCGGTTGTGCAAATCGTGGATGCATCTGTGCTGCTGCCACCTTCACTCTGTTCACACTCGGTAATTGCTCTTCACAATAAGCATATTTCAGCATTCCTACTTCAACTTATGTCAGGAACGCAAAGAATTCCCGTTTATAGGGTATTTTTTGGGCATTTCTTTGGTGTGGTTTTGGCGCTTTAAGTAGGGTAGTCTGGGGAGTTCATCAGTGGCTGACCAACGGAGACTAGGCTCTTGGACGCTGATTCCCGAATTCAATTAGAATTGGAGCATCTTCGCAGTATCAAAGGGGTTGATAATAGTTTTCTTGCTCAACGTGATGGTTATCCAATAGCCAGTGCTGGAGTATGGCTTTCACCTGATGAAATCTTTGGAATCTCCGCTGCAGCCTCAGCCATTTATGCTGTGGCCCGTCGGCTTCATCGTACACTCAACTATGTGTTAGTTGAAGGAGATCAAGTAAAATTTCTTGTTGTGGCTTTTCCCGAAAATGAAGACTATTTTCTATCGCTTACCACCCGGACTCAAGCGAATTTGGGTGTCATCCTTCAATCCCTGCAACAGTGCACTCCAAATATCAGTCCCCTTCTTTTTCAAGCGGGTACACTCCCTCCGCTTCGAAGTTATTCCAATAGACAAGAAGCTTCCATCCTGAATCGGTTTAAAGCACAGGAGAAGCCAATCCATTCGTCAAGTCCATCCATTCGTTCCCTCTCTCTTATCCTCACCGCACCCATGGTCATGAAGCTTCGAGCATTGTTGGCGGATTTTACCAACCTCTTGGGTGGCGCCCATCCCACTTTCATTTCTCTTCATGGTGGATACCCGATTGCTCCAAAAAATCATATGAGTCCTTCAACAAGTGGTATGAGCGCGTTTACCTTTGCTCTGTATGATACTTGTCGGAAAGTCGCTTGGATTACTAAACGAACAGTAATCAATCAAGTGATGGTTGATCTTGGACTACAACACCACTTCATCTATAATACGGGAACAAGCATTTTCAGCACAACACTCCAGAAGAGAAACTATCGTCTCGGGTACCTCCGTCTCCTTATTCCCACCTATACTGCTCGTATCGAAGAGACATTACAACAGGCTTCACACGTCATTGACCAGACATCGCTGAAGCAACCAATGAATCGCTTTCTGAATGGGTTGTTCTCATCCTTCCAAACCTCAACTTTATCGGGTTGATAGGACATGCTCATCGACTGGAGTAGCAAAGTTATTCAATCAAAAATTGTCTACTACGGACCCGCCATGAGCGGGAAAACCACCAGCATACGCGCTCTCTTTGGTGCGCTCGGTCAATCCGAGAAAATTGAATCTATTGAAACAACTACCGGTCGAACTTTATTCTTTGATTTCGGTTCTCTGGAATTAACACGGAATGACTGGGCTCTTCGACTCTACATATGGTCTGCTACTGGTCAAGACTATTATGCAGAAACCCGTTCAACAGTGCTTGCAGGAACCGATGGAATTGTCTTTGTGGTTGACGGTCAATCTCACTTGCTCCCCGATAATATTCGATCGTGGGACGAGCTTCAGCAGTTCTTTGGCAACAAACTTGGTCAAGCCCTTCCTGTTGTGGTTATGCTGAACAAATCAGATATGCCTAATGCCATCAGTCGTCACCATATCACAGAGGCACTTAACCTAAGCAATGGGATTCACATCTATCCAACGATCGCCACTGAAGGAGTGAATGTATCCAGGTCCTTTTCCACTATCCTCCGACAAATCTTCCAATAATCCTTTTGCTTTCCTTTTTTTTACAATGCACAGTCTTTTCAACTTGATATCCACATAAGAGGTGCTGGTGGAACCCTATGAAACCCAAAGTCTTGACAGAAGAAGAAATTGTCAACATGCTCACCAAAGTTACTACACAAGAAATCGAAGAATGTAACGAACATATCTTGACACCCTTAAAGGAAATTCTACTTACACAGGGAATCCCTGGAGGCGCAGTTGTTAGAGATAGCGAAGGTAATGAGTACCTCGATTGCACAAGTCAGGCCTGGACCCTAAATGTCGGATATGTCCACCCCGACATTATTTTTGCAGCCCAATTCCAAGCGGAACGCTTGACCCATGTCCGATATGGATACCCGACTGTGCCCCGTATTAAACTCGTGAATAAACTTAGCCAAATAGCGCCAGGTAGGCTCAAGAAAGTCTCAATCCAGAATCAGGGAGGCTCATCTGCCATTGAAGCAGCGATGAAATTGTCTATGATCCATAAGCCTGGTTCTTCCCTTTTCGTTACGCATTGGCTTGGATATCATGGAGCCACTTTAGCGACAATTTCAGCAAGTAACTGGATGCCCAATCCGTTGATACGGATTCCCAATTTTGGATTACAGCATTTTGTAAAAGCCCCCTATCCCTATTGCTATCGATGTCGTGGGAATCAAAATCCAAAAGATTGTGATCTTGAATGTTTACAGTATCTGCAGAATCTTGTTATGTATGGGACGAACGCTCCAGTCACGGGAGTTATCATTGAACCGATGCAAGGGCCTGGAGGACAAGTTCCTGCGCCTCAACGTTACATCGAGGGTCTTCGACAACTCTGTACTGACATGAATATATCACTCATATTTGATGAATCTCAAACAGCCTTCGGTCGTGTTGGTAAAATGTTTGCTTCGGAAATTTATGGAGTAACTCCTGATTTGATGGCTCTCACAAAGGCCTTAGGCGGTGGATTTCCTCTTGGGGCAACTTTAGCTGATGAGAAATATGGGGGGTTCACTCCAGCAGAAGAACATAGTACCTTCGGTAGTAGTCCACTATTGATGGCAGCAGGTCTGATTAACATTGAAGTCATCCAACGGTTGGATTTACCCAAGCGATCTGAGCAAATGGGTACATACATTACCAAACGGCTTCTCGAAATTCAAGAACGAAGCAACCATATTGGGGATGTTCGTGGTCCAGGACTTTTCATTGGTATTGAAATCGTGAAGAATCGAGATAATAAAGATCCAGCGAATTCCCTTGCGGATGCTATTGTGCGAGAAGGTTTGAAACGTGGTGTTATATTCGATTTGAGTATGCCGTTTATGCGGCATATGACCTTCCAACGAAATGTGGTGAAAATAAAACCTCCTTTAACCATTTCTCAGGAACAAGCAGATCAGGCCGTGGATGTATTCGAGGACTCGCTCCACACTGCATTAAAAGAATTAACGATTTTGTAATGAAAAATCAGTTCTCGCCACAGGATTCTAAAAGGTTAAAACCAAACCAGTATAGCATAGTACTAAGAGGCTGCAAAAGTGATCGGGATACTCAAGGTTGTTCTAATAGGTGAGGGTGGAGTCGGCAAAACCAGTCTCCTTAAGCGATATACTTGGAACACCTTTGATGAAAGCATGAAGCTTACAATTGGCGTTGACTTTGCAGCCAAAAACGTACAGCAAGATGGTTGGGCTGCAACACTTCAAATCTGGGATTTGGGTGGGCAGATTCGATTTCGGGACCTTGCTATTTCCTATTTTCGAGGAGCAAAATTAGCTATTGCGGTCTTTGACATTTCAAGTCGATATACTATGGAACGACTAAACGATTGGATCACTAGTCTCTTTGAATCTGTCCCCGGTTGTCCAGTAATTATAGTTGGGAATAAATGCGATTTACGCGAAACTCTGCGATCGACTCAGCCTTTGGTTACATTACAAGAAGGAATCGAATACGCGGCGCATTATAATGCTCCTTTTATTGAAGCTTCTGCTAAAGATGGGTATGGAGTTCAAGAGGTTTTTGAAGCAGTAACACAAATTCTTGCTGAACGTTATCCTACCCGCGAAGCTGCAGGTATGGCTTTCTAAGACTCCTTTATTCACCAAAAAAGTTCAGGAAATCTCATTGGGCTTTGTACTCCTTACTTTGATGTTGAATCTAAATCATCATGAAGGTAGAAGTGACAAAGATTCTGAACACTTTTGATAACTTTTTACTCTGTTTTAGCAACACGCTAATGCAAGTTGCAAAAATATAAAGCACCAGGGGAGTGAATTCCTTGAGAATTGGTGGTGGCCGCCATCACAAAAGCCAAGAAATCTAAGAAACTCAAGAAATCCAAGAAACCCAAGGAATCAAAGGAAGAAAAACCTCGTGTAGGTGTATTCGTTTGTGAGTGCGGGCGAAACATCGCTGGCGTTGTTGACTGCCAAAGCCTAGCTGAAGGCGCAGCTAAGCTGGAGGGCGTCGTCGCAACAAAGGTCAATAAGTTCACTTGTGCTGACCCTGGGCAAGAAGAAATTAAACGCATCGTCAAAGAAGAAAATCTCGACCGTGTCGTTGTGGCAGCGTGCACTCCACGTATGCATGAACCCACCTTTCGACGATGTACCGAAGATGCCGGCTTAAACCAATTTTTCTTTGAAATGGCTAACATCCGCGACCAAGGCACATGGTGTCACGCTAGCGACCCCGAAGGATGCCAGGAAAAAGCAGCTGATCTTATTGCCAGTGCTGTCGCTAAAGCGCATCATCTCCAACCCCTCGAAGTCCTCAAAGTTCCGGTCACCCACACAGCGCTCGTTATTGGAGGCGGAGTTTCAGGTATTCATGCGGCCTTAGATATTGCAGATGCTGGATACAAAGTCTGTCTCGTTGAACGCTCTCCAACCATCGGAGGTATCATGGCTCTCCTCGATAAGTGCTTCCCGACGCTCGATTGTTCGATTTGTATTCTAGGTCCAAAGATGGCTGAGGCGGCACGTCATCCAAATATAGAACTTCTCACCAATGCTGAGGTCACCAAGGTCGAAGGGTTTGTAGGGAACTTCAAAGTTCAGGTCACCCAGCGCCCACGGTATGTGGACGTCGATAAGTGTAATAGCTGTGGAGATTGTCAGGATGTGTGCCCGGTTCTTGTACCAAATAATTTTGATGCGAACTTAGGCTGGCGCCATGCTATTTACATTCCCTATCCACAAGCGGTACCTGCCGCTTATCTGATTGATCCTGATCATTGTCTGGGATTGAACCCAAATGCGTGTATGATGTGTTATGATGCTTGTAACAAAGCAGGACAGGAAGCCATTCTCCCCGATGAAACTGAAAAGGTACATGAATTTGATATAGGGGCCATTATCGTCGCAACAGGTTACGAGCCATATGATCCCACACCAATCACCGAATATGGGTATGGTGTCTATACTAATGTCATCACAGCCATCGAGCTCGAACGGTTAATTAACGCTGCAGGACCGACAGAAGGAAAGGTAATTCGTCCCTCTGATCAAACGAAACCATCCCGCTTCGCTTTCATCCAATGTGTGGGAAGCCGAGACGAAAGAAGCAACATCTACTGCTCAGGTTTCTGCTGCATGTACACGATCAAGAATGCCCTTCTTTTGCATGAAAAATACCCTGATGCTGAAATTGCAATCTACTACATGGACATCCGCACTAACTTCAAAGACTATGAAGAATTCTACCAACGCGCCCGTCGCGCGGGTATCCGCTTCCAACGAGGACGTCCTGCCAACATTTCCGAAGATCCCCAAACCCATAATCTCTTTATCCAAGCCGAAGATATAGCCACAGGCAAACATACTAAACGCGAATACGACATAGTCATCCTCAGTACCGCCGCAGTTCCCAGTAAAGGAACCGAAGAACTTGCCCGCGTCCTAAATGTCCCTCTTGGTCCCTCCGGCTTCTACATGGAAGCTCACCCCAAACTCAAACCTGTCGACGCAGCCACTGAAGGCGTCTTCTTCTGCGGCTCAGCACAAGGTCCCAAAGACATTCCTGCAAGTGTTGCTCAGGGCAGCGCTGCTGCTTCACGAGCACTCCGAATAATCACTCAAGATGAATGGGAAATCGAACCTATTGTTGCCGTGGTAGACCCTGACCTTTGTCGCAGTGCAACCGGTAAATGTGGTATATGTGTTTCCCGATGCGCATATGGAGCGATATCAGCTGAACCGGGAAAACCGGCTGTTGTCACTCCTGCTAAATGTCATGGATGCGGAACCTGTGTCGCAGAGTGTCCCGCTGGTGCAATAACACAGATGCATTTCACGGATGCGCAGATTATGGATCAGATACGTGCATTGTTAAAGCATAATCCTGAGGACAAGATCTTTGCAATGCTTTGTAATTGGTGTAGTTACGCTGGAGCTGA
>JABXGS010000233.1 GCA_016550425.1 archaeon | reverse complement strand
GCACTTGGAACAAAAAAGGGTCGAAGTGGGCTTCTTCTTGCAGAAAAGGTCTTTCGACTTCGAGATGCCAGATGAGGACCAAAATAAAATTTGTTACCATCAATTACTCCCAGAAATAATAAATCCGGTGATGCTAAAGCCACATCGACAGCACCGTTCATTGTCTCCCAGATAATGGATCCAATCTTGCTCTGCAAGTCATCTACATCGAGTTTAATGGCTTCTCGCTTTATCCGTGTAATCTTAACACCGAAACAAGTATCAGGTCTAATCCATTGGCTAAAATCAAGATTTTGGAGTGATTCGAGGATCATTTTTTCCTCAGAAGGCGTTTCAGCTACAACGACGCTTGCATGGTTTACCAATCCAGCTCTTAAAATAACTCGTCGCGCGCCGTCTTGATCTACATCCATTATAAGAAGGCGTTTTTCATGCCTTCTAATAGAGTAAGAATAGTCCTCTGATTCTAATATTGCACATAACTCCGCTTTTGGTAGTGTGGGATGCTCACCTGATAAAATGAATAAACATCTAGAACTCTCTGCTGAATTCACACACTTTCCTCCAAATTGCGTTTCATAAATATAGCATCTTCTCCATCCTCATAGTAACCGGGGATACGTTTGACTTCTTGGAACAGGTGTTTTCGATAGAAACTTTTCGCACTATTGTTCGAAATTCGAACCTCTAGCACTACTTCTCTACAATTACGCTCTTTAAAAATATCAACTAGCTTTGTTATCAATTGGTGTCCAACGCCCTCACGACGAGTTCTTCTTCTCACAGCTAAAGATAGCAAGTGACCAGAGTCATATCCTTGCCTTTGATTAATTTCAGCTGTGATGTACCCAAATATTCTCTCTTTCTTCGCTGCCACTAAGAATAGATCTGGAGTAGTTTGCGCTAAAAATTCGAAAATATGCCGTGGATACGGATCAGAAAAAGATTCCCACTCTATTTGCATAATTTGGTGGAGGTCTTTCTGTGTTACCGCGCGAATTGTAATCATTTACAGCATCCCCTACGGTGGATAGAAATATGTGTGAGGCTTTGGGTCTTATCATGTGTTGAGGCGACTGTTCGTGAAAATTGTTGCGAAGAGATTGAAAACAGGTAAAATCGTCGTTGTTCCGGAAGACATGGATGACTTATGGCACCTTTACAATGTGATTCTTCCAGGTGATCAGGTTGCTGCACGAACAGTAAGACGTGTTCGCCGTGATTTAGGTGATTCATCCAGACCTGACAAAGGAGAACGTCGCAGTATGTTCATTCGATTATCTGTTGAGGAAGTGTCGCTTCATAAATACTCGAATCGCCTCCGGGTAAAAGGGAAAATCTTGGAAGGACCTGAGGATTTTGTGTCGACGGGAACCTATCATACCATTAATGTTGAACCGGGACTTAAAGTAGAGATTGTCAAAGAACGATGGCCCAACATATTACTTAAACGGATACAAGAGGCTACTACACGGAAGGGACAACGCCTCATAGTCATTGCGGTGGAAGAAAATCAAGCCTCGATCGGTATCATCGATGACTCTGGAATTGAAGTGCGCGTTGAAATCCATGGAACCGCACGGGGTAAATATGGGAAATACGTTCAAACTGCTGAAACTATGGATCAAATGTTTGCTGGGATAGCTCTTCAGCTCCGAGAATTACTAGAGCAATTACCAGAAAATACTCAAATTGTAATTGTCGGGCCTGGTTCAACTAAGGAGAAGCTAGCCGATTTCATCACAAATAAGGTTCCTAAGAGTAAAGGTCGAATACACTTAGAGCATGTAAGTACGGGGACAGTTAGTGGAATCTATGAAGCCCTAAATCGAGGAATTGTTGAACGAATCGCGAGTGAAATTCGATTAACTCGGGAAATTCGGTTAATGGATGAGTTAATGACACATCTGGGAAAGAACACAGGAAAGGCTGCATATGGTTGGGAGGAAATCAAACGCGCGGTGCAGTTTGGGGCAATTGAAACATTACTGGTTTTGGATAAATTGTTTCGTGAAGCCGAACCCGGATTTCGGCGCGAGCTAGAAAACGTGATGCGTCAAGTTGAGAAACAAGCCGGTTCTCTGGAAATCTTCAGTAGGGAACATCAGGCCGGAAAACAACTTGAAGGATTGGGCGGTCTTGCTGCACTCCTACGCTTCCGTCTTCCCGACTCCTAAAGTGGTAAATAAGACACCTGGAACCGCGAGTCGATAGGATACTCTTCCACAATTCCTACACTGGCCCCGCGAGTCTTTAATGGCTTTACTAGTCGGCGTGCAATTTGAACAGAGGTTTCAATTTGTTCTCTGAGGCTATTTACCCAAAGTTGCTCTGATGGAACATGTTCTTCTAAAACCAAGTATTTGTGAAGCTCCCTCAATGTAAACTCCTTCGAGGGGCGAATGACACCTTTAACAAGTAATCCTTCTCTCGAAATCTTCTCAAAGGGCTTTCGAATATTTTTCGCTCTTCGCTTGAAGCGACTTCGTAACTGAGTTCCATCCTTTAGAGAAAGTGGGCAATAATGAATATTCAACGATGTTTCCATTGACGCCCATTCAAGAAGTTCTAGGGCTGTTTCCTCACTTTTTTCCACAGATGCAATCG
>JABXGS010000232.1 GCA_016550425.1 archaeon | reverse complement strand
GTGAATTGCGAGTTGGTGTTGTTGTTCTGATTGGGTTATTGTGTGTACAGTTGGTAGGTGGGTTTTCGGTGGGGAATCTAGGTGTTGGTGGCAAAGTGGAACAGCTGGAGGGATTTAATTTTGTGGCCTATGGAGATACGCGGTCCCATGCCCTTCCGGCGGCGGTGTCACCGGTGCATGAAGAGTTGGTGGCGATGTATTTACAGGAAAATCCGGAATTTGTGGTGCATACGGGGGATATGGTGATACGAGGAGGGGTCTGGGATCAATGGATTGAGTTTAACTCTTCGATTCAGGAGGTATGGGCCGCCGGGATTCCGTTCTATGGTGTGGTGGGAAATCATGAAAAATACACGGAAACGTGGTATGTGAATGATGAGGATTTCAGCAATTACACCACCTTTTTTGATTTTAACAGTGTGGTGGATGAACCCGGCGAAACGGAATTAATGTACGCGTTCACCTATGCAGATTTCCATTTCATTTTCTTGAATACAGAGGATTATTTCGATGATACTTTGGGGGGGACGCAGCAGTTTAACTGTTCAAATGAGCAGATGAGTTGGTTAACCAGTTATTTGACGGATATCGACCCAGAGGAGTTCGTGGTGGTAACCTATCATCGCACCTCCTGGTCCATTCGCTGGGACCGACCGGATCGCTGGGAAGAAGCACAAACGGTTCGAGAGGCCTTTCATGAGCTGTTTATCCAGTATGATGTCGATTTGGTCTTCATGGGACACGATCATTATTACTATCGCACTCTGCGGAATGGAATCTACTATGTCACGACGGGCGGTGGAGGAGCACCGCTTGCAGAAATTAATGTGACGGCTCCGATCTGGCAAGCAGAAGATGTGGCCTATTCAGAGTATCATTATTGCAATATCGATGTGAATGCCACGCATGTCACAGTGACTGCGGTAGCCTCGGATCACAGCCTTTTGGATTCCTTTACCATTGAAAGGGCGGTTATCGTCCCTCCGCCGTTTCCCATTGAGCCCCTAATAATCGGGCTTGGTCTTATCGTCCTCATCGCTGTTATTATAGTAATCATCTACTGGCGAAGGAAAAAGTGAGAATTCCATGAAATTTTCTTTACCCAATTTTTCTGTCCAGAGAACAACAGAGATTCCAATTCGCTAATGATATCATTCAGAATGGGTACTCACAGTGGGTGGCTACTGCTAAAAATAGTGGTAGCTACTGAATAGTTCTTTATAAAAGGCAGAGTTGAAAGTCTATCTTATGGGAAAAAGAGACGATTTTATCATAGAGTTGAAACCACTTATTACTTTTCCAGAAAAGTTGGAGAAATTCCTTACCGAAAATTCTAATCTTCCAGGACCTAGAGGGAATTTGGAATTAGCTTTTGCACTTTCAGAAATTTATGAAGATTTAGATGTTTTACTAGAATGGACTGAAATCACTGAAGACCAAGCGACAGTTAATGATCCAAAATCATTCTTAGCATTTTGTGCAGCCATCTGTTTAGGAAAAATCTATACTAAAACAAAAGACCCGAAACTTATCAGAATCTTGAAGCATTTAGCCGATGATGGGCGATGGCGAATGCGGGAAGCCGTTGCGTTCGGCTTTCAGATAATTGGGGAGCACGATTTTAACGAGTTGAAAGCAATTTTTTCGGATTGGATTAGAGAAGCTAATAATCTGGAAAAACGAGCCATCCTCGTCTCATTAGCCCATCCCCCATTCCTTACTGAGGAACGAACAAAATTCTGTTTTAAAATTACAGATGAAATCTTATTAGAAATAGCCAATGGCGAGAATTTTGATGTCTTGAGAAAAGGATTAGAATTTACCCTCAGTGTATTTGCTGCTGCGAATCCAGCTCTTGGTTTTCGCTTTATGAGAAAATGGATAGGAAAACGCCAGCTTATTGATAGAATATTGGTAAAGAATCTCAAGAAAAAGCGGCTTGTGAAGCGAAATCCTGAGGAAGTTAAACACCTATTAGGGGAAATACACGCTCTTTCACACTATTGAAGGCGCTTCGGTGACATGTGACCATTGTTAGCGGAGCCTGAGACAAGAAGCGAGCATTTGAACACCTTCTCGCGTGAAGAGGTTGGAAGGCTTATGCGGCCAGGTTAGGCGTATATAATACCGAGAACATGGGTGTTAGCCCAGACTGGGGTGGATGACTCCTTTTCTTTCTCCATCAACATCCTTGGCGGACATAGACTTTCATATGCCAAACCACGGTGTTTTGCTGGAGGAGTTGTTTGAAGCCGAGGCGGTGCAGCAGATTATCAATGTCGTCGACCGGATGGATGAGTGTGCGAAAGGGGTGATGACGCACCCAGAGGCTGAAATTTTCCAATCCGATGGAAAGTCTGCTTAGCAAATTGGTCCGTGGGATGACGATGCCATAGTAGGTGCGTGCCAGTGAGGAAGATTGTTCAACGAGGCTTTGCCAGTCGTCGTAGCAACAGATGACTTTGTCTAAAGTGACAATATCGGTGGCGGAGAAGGTGGGCGCCAAGTCGATGAAGTCACCATGGTGGTGGCTTATGCGATCTGCATGACCTTGTCGTGTGGCTTCGTCCTTGGTCGCGGAAATATAGGCTAGAGAGGCTTCGACATTGATACTGTGTTGTAGACCCGATTTGAATAATTCGTGTTGGATTACACCGATGCCCCCACCAATATCAAGTAAGGTTTTGCCTTTCACGCCTTGGGCTTTTAAGGCATCAACCAGCAGGCGGGTGGTACGTTTCATGCCCTTCTCTCGATATTGTTTGAGTTCGGTCTCCGCGATGGTCCGATCGAAGGTGGTTTCAAGGACTTGCCGTTGACAACAGCTCATGGTGTTTGCACCTAAAAACGCTTAGAACGTATATACTTGCTGGATTCGTTTAGGGTGGACGAGTACGTTGTACTTAAAAAAACACGAGTGGTACATCCGGTTGAGGTGAACGACCAAGTGATGTCATTTCAGTATTTCGCAGTTTTTTACATTGTTAGTTTCAGGTGAAGAAGTTTTTTGTATAGCGGTCTTGTTGAGGTTAGATTGATTGTTGATTTGAATAGGTTGGTGAATTTGCTATGGCATTAATTGATACAGCGACGGTCTTGGCGAGAGCGGGGTCAATTGTGTGTATTATTCTAGGGATTCTTGCCGCGGTGCTGAATGGGCTTGTGATGTATGATGAGTTTGGTGGACAACATGGAATTGCAATTGAGACAGTTCTCTGGTTTTCCTTGGCGATTGTAGCGGTGGTTTTTGGGTTCCTCATCCTGTTTTATTATGTACCCAGGATTGACCAAGATCGCCAGGCGGCAGCCTTGTATTTGATCATTTTTGGTGTAATCGCAGCGATTGGATCCTACCTGGTTGGTGGGGTTTTAATCTTCGTCGCTGGGATTTTGATAGCTGTGGAACAAGCGCGCTGAGTGATATGAGGCAAATAAACTGATAAGGCTAGCCCGAGAGCCTTAATGCACCAAGTTGATGCCATTAAAGATGTTGCTGTAGAAACCCATTTCCTTTAGAATCTCCACATGGAGATGCGTGGGGAGACAATTTGTACGGTAAGGTTTCTAAGTAGATTACGCGGGAAGACCTCTCTTTTCTAAGAAATGTTGTGTTTTGGAAGTGTCGCCCAGTGCAAGTTGTTGATTGGCAAGTGTTACCCTTGATTGTTGTTACCGCAGTCCTGTTGATTGGATTATTCGTGGTAAACTTAGTTTTGATGATTGGGCGTCTGATGAGTGGAAGAATCGGCGAGTGTCATGCGTCCATCATATCATCGTGTGATTCAGTAACGTCGTAGATGCCAATCCAATACACGTTTGCGAATTCGGTGCCGCTGATTGGCTGGAAGGTTCGGACGGTGAGTTTGAGCTGATGGGCGACCGCTAGGGTGATAAGTT
>JABXGS010000041.1 GCA_016550425.1 archaeon | reverse complement strand
TGGGACATGAAAGTTGGTACGAGTTTCGCGGTCAAAGAACTCGATTTTGGAGATACGCTAGTCAGATTACAGTTATGGGATCTTGCTGGACAACCACATTTTAGTTCGGTTCGTCCGGTATTTTATCGGGGAGCAGCAGGTGTGATTTTAGTATATGATGTGACTCGCCGTCAGACATTTGATGCTCTCCCCGCGTGGTATACCGAAGTGTCTCAGGTTACCGGTGCTGTACCAACTGTGTTGTTGGCTAATAAAGTGGATTTAACTGTTGAACGCCAGATTACAACTGATGAAGGAATGGCGTACGCACAACAGCTTGGTTGGGGATATTTTGAGACTAGTGCGAAGGAAGGGCAGGGTGTTACTGATGCCTTTAGACAAATCGCCTGGTCATGTATTAGCTAGCCTTCGTCTGGTTCCGAATTTGCAATGAAATCGGTTAGTTTATGTGAACTATTCTGAAGCAGATATGCTGCACATTGTTGTGGTTCAATTTTGCGATATTCCAAACCAAGTTGTTCTAAGAGTGTGAAAGTACCTTTAGTAAGACTTGGAGCAACAAGTATTCCTCGGATATCTGTACCCTCTTCACTCTGAAAGCTTTTGAGATAGCCATGAAGTTGGTGCACTGCTTCGCTGTCAGCTCGACGGCGCTTCACCTCAATAATCACTAAACGTCCGTCACTATCGCGAGCAAATATATCAATGAACCCGGGAGCGACTTGACGCTCTCGACCAATGGTCCGGAGACCAGGCTCAATAAGTTCGGGGTGGGTGCTAAGAACCTGTTGCATTTCATCTTCAGTTAGATACATACTGAATTCACCTGGATCATCTAACAGGCTAGCACTTAGCATTGTGAGGGAGGAAAATTCAATACGAACAGTTTCACGGGGTTTAGCACGATTAGCATAAAGAATGAGAGTATCCTCCTCGTATGTGACTTTCATTGTTGCACCAGGCGGTTGCCAATTTAATGGTTCAACCCCACTTTCCTTATGCACAAGTATCGTGCCATCCCGTTTTATGAGAACAAGGCGTTCCCCTTCAGTTAGAATTGAACGGGCTCGCCCCTGGTACTCAACAAAACAAACTCCAATAATTAGGATGAAACGTTTTTGTGAAATTGCATTTTGAATTAATACACTGGCCTCTTCGAGAGAAGGGGATTGGCGGAGCCATATCTTATCATCAATAGAGAATCGTGGTTTTGACAAAGTCTTTCCCGTCGAAGTCATTCCATAATTCTAAATAAGTATTCACTCGAAGATAGAGATTGTGCGAAAAGTTCGATTGTATAACGAATCGGCGCTTACATACCATAAGCGGTATCTGAAGATTCAAAAGCAAAAATATCAAGCAATTATGCCATTTCTACAACAAGGACCCATTCTTGATGTTGGTGTGGGAACCGGAATCGGATTGCCCTCATTGATAGGACTTTCTCCTGTTGTAGGTGTCGATGGATCGATTGAAATGCTTGGAGAAGCCATGAGACGAAACGAGGAGTGGAAACATCGTTCGTCTTTGGTATGTTTTGTGTGTGCTGTTGCCGAAGCTTTACCTTTTAGGGCACATTGTATGCCTACTGTGATTAGTATAACAATGCTTCAAAACCTACTAGATGTGCGTTTGGGCATTGAAGAACTCACCCGAGTCCTCCAAAAAGACGGAACGCTTGCAGTGACCAGCCTATCGAGAATTCTTCCTGTCCAAGAAATTGAAGCCCTTCTTAAGATGAATTATACCATAATTAGAAGGTTTGAAGGCCTCGCCGAGGAAGATGATGGGGTGCTTGTACAGCTCTCGTGAGTTAAATCTATTCAGCTCTATGTAACTGTCTATTCGACCGTTAGCTTTAAGTGGCATTCAACAATTAGCAGAACTACTCTCGAGGTTGAAAACCGTGGAGAACCAGCCCATCAAGATTTTACAAAAAGCAGCTAGTAACCTAGTTCTAATCAAACTTAAAGACGGGAAAGAATACCGAGGACGCCTTAAAGAAATTGACATGTACATGAATCTCGTATTGGAAGGGGCTGAGGAACTAATGGATGGCAATCCAACTGCTAAATTTGGTGAGGTTTTAATCCGAGGGAATAACATCCTATACATAAAACCAGATCTCACACAAATCATCTGGGAAAACAAAGAATAGAACTTCTATTTTCTTTTAGATTCCTGATTCCGTCTTTCTTCTCGGTATTCGTCAATAAGACGTTCTAAAGAGTCTGCAGCTTCTTCGTGTTCTGAAATCTTGTGAAGTTTTTGCCAACGACTAATTTCCTTTTCCAATTCCTCAATATTTACTACTGCAAACTCATCTACCATCGTGATTCGTAGTTTTGATGCATCAAGAACCGGAATTTGAGCAGATGTAAATTTCTCGAGGGCTAGATGCGACATGATGCCTTTTGAGATGATAACTTGAACACCGAACTGGATTAATTGATCAGCTGTTGAGCTCCCACCTCCACTTGGATCATGTATTAAGACAAGTTTTCTTCTCTTTCTTGTATACCGGGTCTTTAATTGTCTAATCTCTACTTGAGAGAAATGTTGTAGAACTAGGAGTGGTTGAACTTCTCCCCGATTTTCAAGCTGTCGCATTAGTTTCAGGTTTGAGATTATTTGTTCTGCAACTTGTAATCTTGCATTTGTTTTCTGCATTGATGTCTGTAATCGTGTGATCTCTGCATTTCTTCTTTGAATCAATTCGTCTCGTCGTTGTTCTCGTCTTTCAACGGTGAGTATTCGATTCAACTGGCGTTTGGCTTGTTGGTATTCTTTCTTAAGCTCTTCTAATGCTTCTTGAGATTGAAGAAACTTTGATTTTTCAAACCCGAGCTGACGCTGAAGAGATTCGATTTGGCGGCGTAATTGAGAAATTGTGGTCTGAAGACGTTCTAGTGTTGGTTCTGTAATTCTGTCTGAAGGAGGTGGTATTGTTGCCTTTTCAGTTACTGTTTCTTTTTCTGAAATAACTGATTTTTCTAGGGCCTCCTGAATTGACCCGTTCTGTATCACTATCTTCACCGCTTCTGTTAAATCGTGTTTTTGTTCTAGGCTAGCAATTCTAGCTTTTAACAAGTCAATTCTTTGCCCATAAACTTGGAAAGCACTAGCTATAGCTGCTAAAGCATCACGCTGATGAGCGTTACGTGGTTGAATATCCGAGTCTTTACCAAAGGATTTTGCGAGCTTTCGTTTTTCTGCCACTGATAATAGTCGTTCGGGAACAAACAGATGAGTTTGCAGAGTTGTAGTAAGTTTCTCAACAAAGCTGGGTGCGGGAGACACATCAGCAGCTATTAGTACTGGCTTTCCATACTCGACCAGATATCGAATAACATCTCCCCGAGATAACCCGCGACCACTATTGAGTGCTAGTAATCGCCCATTAATATCAGCAATCGCAATTCCAACTGTGGTTCCAGCATCCACACCGATTACAAGTAAACGACGAGCATCATAATGGCCATTGATATCTTTCTTTTGTTGATACAAAATTGTACGATGTTTAACGGGAGAAATTCGAACGGCAACACCTGCAATTCGATTAATTTCCGATTGAATAATTTTACTCACATTGTCATAGGACTCATAAACATGAATTAAACAACGAGATAGCCCATGGGTTGTTCGTGTCTCGAATTGATCATAATCGATCTGGGCTTTCCCGATTTTTTCAATTATACTTCGTGAAACTTGTTGAATTGCTCCATG
>JABXGS010000231.1 GCA_016550425.1 archaeon | reverse complement strand
AGGCAGAGTTTGTACTTGACCAACACCTGGTCCCCCAGGACTGGTCCGAATTTCAATTCCTCCTACCATTTCCGCTACCACCGTACCTAATCCGGTACGATTCTCAACCTCTACTAGGTGAGCAATTTGTGCTGCTTCTAGTTTAGTTAAGTCACATTCCAAGACGTCATTCAAAGCCAACGCTAAACTCAGCGCAGCGGCTCCGCTTGTCCCAAATCCTGCACCAATTGGTAAATCAACCTGATGATGTATGTGAATGAGATAATTTTGGTCGGCTTTGAACTCAAGAAAATGAGTAAGGACTCCCTGGGAAACCGGAGCTTGGACGGAAGGATTTCCATTGATTTCAATGTGGCTGGCAGGGGACTTTGAGAATTTGGCTTTAACCGAGGTTGTGACTCCTCTGCCCACTGAGACACCTGCTCCACGCGATCCTTTTTCCATTGGCTTCTCAAAATCATCGCAGATTTGAAAAAAACCTGTGATGTGCCCAGGGGAAAACGCGCGACTATTCTTCATTTTTGGAGCCTGCCTTCGGTGCAGCTGGGATTGAGCTTTTATGTGCGTGGTGTCTATTGAGAAAATAAATATTCTGTAACTGAAATTTAAATTATTTAAATTTCATACGGCTTTCCTCCCGGAACAAACCATCATTTGCCACTAGCTTAAAGAAGAATAGTTGGTCAATTGTTTGAGTATATGAAGCGTGTATCTGCCTTCTGCCCAGCAGGAATATCTAGTTTCTTTCAAGCGGTTACCCCTGAAATGCCTCCCCAAGAAATGGAGGCTGCATATAGAGTTGGGGCTAAAGGTGGAGGCTTCATATTAGAGAAAGGAGTCTATACACATACACAAGTTGAATCCGCTGATTCTAACCAAATAGAAGTCACAATTAATGGTAAGAAAGCACCCGATGCTAAGGTAACACATGAAGTATGCCAGTTACTTCTTAGTCAAGTGGACGAAAACTTCTGCATCCATATCGATCACGAAGTGGAAGTCCCTATCGGGGCGGGTTATGGGGCAAGTGCCGCTGGGGCTGTTAGTACCGCTATGACCCTCAGTCGCCTTCTCGGAATGAATCTTACGTTAAATCGGATTGGACAGTTTGCGCATTTTGCTGAAATCCGCTGTGCAACTGGACTGGGAACTGTGAGCGGGGTCCTTCGTGGTGGCATGATCTTAATTTTGGAAGCGGGAGCACCTGGATATGATCGAGTAGATTGGTTACCCTTTGATGCCTCCTATCGGATAGTAACAGGAAGCTTCGCTCCAATCTCAAAGAAAGATATTATTTTTTCAAAGGAAACATTAGTCGCCGTTAATCGAGAAGGCCAGGGTGTGTTAAAGCAAATTTTAGGTAATCCCGATCCTGTTCGATTCATGAGATTATGTTCTGGGTTTGCAAAAAAAATTGGTTTTCTTTCTCAGCGAATTGCGAAGGTACTAAAGGTCGTCCTTGATGCTGGAGCACTTGGGGCGACGCAGAATATGATTGGGGACGCCTTTCATGCCTTAGTCGATGTTGACGCAATTGATTCAGTGATGCATTCAGTAATGCATCTTTTTCCTCCCAATTCTCTATTCGTTTCCGGTTTATCCTTGGTTGGACCAAGATATAGATAAATGACGGTTTTCTCCCACTATTTGGGATGGATTCTTATGAGTGAATCATCAATTTTTATTCCTCAAATGCCCAAAACAGTTCTCCTCTCAATTGCGGCCCTTATGACCGCTTTAGTCGCAGTCTTGACGGTCTCATTTCAAATAGCCGTTCCTGCAACTCAAGGGTACTTCAACCTCGGTGAAGTTGGAGTATATATTACTGCCCTCTTATTTGGTCCCATTATTGGAGGTGTAGCAGGGGGTGTCGGGTCAATGATCGCTGATCTGGCGACAGGCTATGTACTCTATGCTCCTGGAACTCTCCTGATTAAAGGGTTTGAAGGATTTACTGTTGGTTATCTGAGTTGGGCTTTTAGAGAGCGGTTTGCACCAAAACAACTGCGTTATCTTGGAATTGGAATGGGGCTAGGTTTAGCTGTGTGCATGGTAGTTATTGGCGTTTTACGTTTTGGTGGAGAACTTGCCTCTTGGGGAAGTCCTTGGTGGGAAATTCCCTTCCTCCTTCCCTCTTGGGTTTGGTTTATACTAGCTATCTTTCTTGGATCAATGACCATTTTTCTTACACTTAGATACGATCCCAAAGTAGCTTGGAATATTACCTCGATGCTGATGGGTGGGGTCATAATAATAGCTGGCTATTTTCTCTATGAATTTTTCATCTTTCAATATGCAGCCATCGCCGAATTGCCTATCAATTTCATGCAAGTGATGATGGGTATTTTGGTTGCACTCCCGATAACTGAACGGTTATTGCTTACTGTGAAGAATTTAGGATGGATAGGTTAATCCTAATACTTAGCGCAGATTTTTAGGCAGTCGAATCAAGTGTTAATTCCAATATCAACTGCTATTCTGTGTTGTCTATGACTGAGCCACCCGACATTGAAGACCCAATGGAAGCGATTATGCAGATTCTTCGGGAGGCAGAACAAAGTGTAGATGGAATTCAAGGTGTAGCAGTGGTATCTACTGATGGATTACCAATGGCTAGTGCATTTGATGGGAAAATTGAAGAGGCTGAACTTGCCGCGTTGGCTTCTTCCATGCTCTCCATTGGATCAACGGCAATGGAAAATCTCAAGAAAGGCGAACTTGATAACATCTATGTGAAATGTGATCGTGGGTATATTCTTCTTCGTTATAGTGGGCCTTTAGCTGTCATCTTATTCATTACCGAAAAAAATGCCCGGTTAGGTCCTTTACTGCTTGAACTTAAACGAACTGCAGCTCGTCTTGAAAAAATGTTGAGTTTTGGTTAATGAATTTGGGTAGCTGCTTAGAATCCTAAATGTTGAATTATTTCGTCGACTCCATTGTCGTTTCGAATGCTGGTTCGGAAGACTTTGAGATTGGGGTTTACCTGTTTTGCATCGCGTTCGAGTTGATCAACATCCACTTCCATCACTTCAGCTAAATCGATTTTGTTAATTGCTAATATGTCTGCCTCGTGAAACATGACTGGGTGCTTCTGAATCATCCATGGTCCCTCTGTTACGCTAACGACAACTAATCGAAGGTGACTTCCAAGGGGAAAATCAGCAGGGCAGATGAGGTTACCAACATTTTCAATAATGATGATTTTGATTGAGCTAAGATCAACCGAATCAAGGGCTTTCTTAATTAATTTTGCATCAAGGTGGCATTCAACACCCGTATTGACCTGAATTGTTTTCACACCATGTTTTGCAATACGATCTGCATCAATGGTTGTTGTAACATCCCCTGCGATAACCAATATCTCGTCTCGACGGTGTGCAAGTTTCTGTGAAATGGCTTCAACTAATGAAGTTTTTCCTGAACCAACGCTACCTAAAATGTTAATTGCGTGGATGCCGTGGGCATCAAAATACTGAAGATTTTCTAAAGCCAATGATTTATTTCGGTCCATGAAATTTTCTTCTATAGTGATATCAATAGTATCTGAACTTGGGGGGTGTGAATGTCCATGATTATGTCCATGAGGATGAGTATGATGGTGTTCCCCTTCGTCGGGTGTTATGATTGTTCGCTTTTTCTCTTCATCTTTTAGTCCCATTGTTAGACCTCCTGGTGTGTTGGCTTATCCATTATCTGTGCCTTTTGAATTCTTCCTTTCCTCTATTAATCTGATAATAAACCGACTAAAATCTTGGCTTTTTTAAATATATAGAAGTTGCACTTCATAATGAGTGGTTGGAGGTATTTTGGTGCAGGCTTTTCATATTACTGAAACCCGAGCTATTGTCCCAGTTACACGAAAGTTGACGCAGCTGCGATATACTTTGGATGATATTGCGGGACCTGCTGTATCTAGTGATGAGGATGCAGACTCAGCAGGTAAACGTGGTCGAATGAGCACTCGACGCATTGGACAACTGCTTCCCAATGCAGTCTTACAATGTCAAAAGGCATCATCGAATTTTATCGAATTGACTCTTTCTTATGATCGGATTATCAAAATTCCGGAAATACGAGGACGTGAAAGGCGCTACCGTTTTGTTCCATACTCAGTAACTTCACCAATCCTTTGGCGTCCTGAAACAGGATTTTGCTTCATAATGGATGTTCCCAGCCGTGCTGTCTCAGCTGCAACATGGCTATTGTCCTCTGCGGTTCTCGGCTATCCTGGAAGATTATCTCCCTTTGAAATTGACACCAAGAAAATGCAAAAGGTAATTCGAAATCTCACCGATTCCACAAAGGGTGGTCATGGTGAATTAGTTCGTGCAATATTTCGAGACATTGAGTTCGATGGGAGTTACTTTGATGAAATAAATATTCGAGCGCGTGATTTGAACAAGGTGGATCTCTACAAGGATATTCAAAAGACTGCTACGATAATTCATGCAATCAGTTTTGTCACTCCCATGATTGATGATGTTGGTCGATCACTTTCTTGCCGAATAGATCAAACAGGATCTGTTCAGATTTATTCACCCCGTCTTTCTAATGACGCCCTTCGTGCACTTGTTCTCTGGTTCGAGGACATGCTTGCGAAGTAATCTAAAGACGGTTATTCAATCCACTGGTATCCACTAAGCTTATTTGTATTGAATTAAAGATAAGAATCACCGCCACGTGAGGACAATAGACATGGTCATAGTCACAAGTGGAAGTCCTTCTAAATATCTCGCTTGGAATGTTGCCCAATCACTCAAGGCTAATTATCTCAATACTGAAGTAAAGCATTTCCCCGATGGGGAAACCTATATTCGATTTGAAGGTGAGGTAACAAAAGAAGAGGTAATCATAATCCAATCTCTGGCACTAAAACCAAATGATTATCTCATGGAACTTTTTCTCATGCTCGATGCTCTCAAAGACCTCAAAGCAAAACGCGTAATCACAGTCTTACCATATTTTGCCTATGCTAGACAAGATGAACGCTTCAAGCCAGGTGAAGCTGTCAGCCTAAAAACCGTGAGTCGTCTCATTGAAGCCGCTGGTTCCGACTATATCTTCACAATCGACTCTCATCGCCACCGGGTTGTTGACCAAGATAATCTCACAACGGTCCCGCTACATGATCTTACAGCAATGAGGGAATTAGCTCAACACATGAATAATAAACACACACTTCACAATCCGGCTGTCATCGGACCAGACGCTGAAGCAGGGGCGTGGGCAAAAATAGCAGCTGATGCACTCTCTGTTGACTATGATGCTCTTGAAAAGAAACGCTACGACGCAGAAACAGTAGAAATAAAGCCTCGAAAACTAGACCTCAAAGGACGGGACGTAGTAATTGTCGACGACATCATCAGCACAGGTAATACCATTATTAAAGCAATTGATGTGCTGAAAAAAAACGGTGCAAAAAACATCTACGTTGCTTGCACGCACCCCCTTCTTGTCTTAAATGCACTCGTTCGAATTTACAGCGCAGGGGCCCTTGATGTTGTCGGGACAGACACTGTACCCTCAGCTATTAGTCACGTTTCAGTCGCGCCTGTCATTGCTGACGCTATAAAGAAGCTAAAGTAACTGGTGAAATCCTGGATGTCAAAACCTCCTCGCAAATTTTGGAAAGCCCTTAAATGCCCTATATGTGGTGAACGTGCCGTCTTCTATGTCACTATGGATGCAGTGAAGGATGCAACTCAATATCCAGTACCTTTTAACGTCATCCACGAAGATCATAATTTTACAATATTCCTTGATTCCGGATTACTTATTAGCCGTATAGAAGAACCAACACCAACCTCCACTCCAGCACCAACAAAGAAAACCAAGAGCAAAAAGACTAAATAAGAACACTTCAACTTTTTTTACGCTGGAAGCCCGGTAGTGTAGATAACTCACCGCTGAGTATGCACTTTGGTCAATCATCCGAGGCTCTGGTTCACATCCCTACATTGTGAAGAGAAACCTTGGGACCGCGGTTCGAATCCGCGCCGGGCTACCACTCTCTTCTCCAATGTTATCGATCAAAGAATGGACTCTTTCCAGTAGCTGCAAGAGGGATGGCAATGAGGATTGTGCACTCAGGCATTAATTTCAACCGATAAGCTGCTGCTCCTGCACGGAAAAAGATACGATTGTCCACATTATGGATTTGAGCAGTTTTTACAGCACTCCCCAAAGCAATCCCCATATCTATCGCCTTGATTACACAATTGGGTCCAGCAAAGAAACGTCCTTCATTTCGTCCCTCCTTAAGCATGTGCGCACAATCTTCAAACCCACAAGCCCCACATTGTGTATCTACAGCTGTGGGTCCTTTGAGTCCAATAAGAACCAGGACTGGACACTTTTCCACGTTCTTTGCGTCACGGGTCCAATGATCATCAGGATTCTTGGCCATTTCATACATTTCTTTGGCGACAGCATCCTTGTCTTTCCCTGTCAGAATCATTGATTCTAGATCATCTATTCCACGACCCTTTGGTGCCGTACGTGCTGCCAATAACATAAGTCGAGCAACATCTAAGACTGCTTTAGTTTCTTCTTCTGAGCCAGTAATTCGCATGGAAACACCAGCTCATCCTGGGGCGTATTCTAATTTTAGGCTTTACCTTCAACGGCTAGGATTATATGCAGATTCATCCATGACTCCTAACCGATGGCTGATACAACATATGATGTAATAATCGTAGGCGCTGGTCCTTCAGGTCTTCTAGCAGCTGAAACCCTTGCAAAACAAGGAAAAAATGTGGTCGTCCTCGAAAAAGATCAAATTCCAGGGAAAGACAAACCGTGTGGTGGATTTCTTACCTTAAAGGGTGTACAAGAGGGTCAAATTCCAATTAGCCATGCTGAAAGGATTACAAGGGGAATTTCTCTCGTAATACCTTATTCTCCAATATATCATGTTGATTATCCGACTCCCGTTGGAATTCAAATTACTCGAGAAGCACTCGGTCGTCATCTATGTCAACGGGCTGAGGCTGTCGGTGCGAAGGTCCTTCTTCAGCATCAGGTAATCAATTGTCTAAGAGAGGATGGGTTATGGCGGATAATCAGTAGGGGAAGAACAGAAGAACTTCAAGGCACACTGCTTATTGGGGCTGATGGCGTCAACTCAACAGTTGCTCGGCAGGTCGGAATACGACCCCGGTTTAGGAAGGACCAACTCGGTCTTACAGTTCAGGTGCATATTGCTTTACCTGAGGAAGAGATTACCAAACGATTCGGAGAGCGCATGGAACTATATTATGGAAGAGATGTGTGTCCCTACGGTTATCTTTGGATTTTTCCCAAACGCAATGTAGTGTATGTAGGCGTTGGTTCTCTACTTAGTGCTGTGACTGATCGGTTAGAACGATATCTAGACCGATTCATTGAAGCCCATCCCAGAGGAAAAATTCAGCTTGCTGGTGGTACGCTTCAGATGAAAGAAAGGGCGTTAGTGCCACTAACTTTCGAACGTCCATCCATTGCAAACGGAGTTCTATTAGTCGGAGATGCGGCAGGACACTGTAGTGCGATTACTGGCGAGGGAATCCATTATGCTTTAATGGCAGGCATGCTTGCAGGTGAAATAGCAACAAAAGCATTGGACAAAGGTGACACTAGTACTCGATACTTGCAGCAGTACGAGAACCGTTGGCAACAGCTTTTTGGGAGTGATCTCAAATGGGGTCTTCGTCTCCGCAATTATTTCTATCGAAGTTTAACCTCTCTAGACGTAAGTTCTGGGCTGGCATCAAATCAGCGGTTCCTCAAACTTGCCGCTGATCTCATTGTAGGAATACGACCTTATAGAGACACCATATTACGTACTATTCCCTTTTACCTTTGGCAGCGGTTCAAACGAGCAATTTCCCTTGAATAATTGATAATATCCGAAAATCATAAACCCGAAAGCCTAATTTTTCTTGTTTACCTGCTATCTAACATAACAGAAGGTTTCAGTAATTCCTCGGTGAGGAAGGATTCTTGTCGAAATTTATTAGGCTTTCAGTTGGAACAGCGGCACTTCTTGGACTTGTTCAATGTAGATTAGATGCCCAGCCTAAAACCGCCTACACAATGATGTTCACAAAATCACGTTGCAGTGCCAATTGTGCGTTTTGTGCTCAAGCACGAGAAAGTAGTGCAAAAGCTAGCCAGCTTTCTCGTGTGACATGGCCTACTTATACCCTCACCCAATTTATTGAAAGCATAACCCAGAATGGTATCAATTTCCCTTTTAACCGCCTATGTATTCAAACTATTTGTTATCCAACCCTTGTTAAAGATCTGAAGTACCTCATTGCGTTCTTCAAGAACTATTTACCCACTATTCCCCTCTCCCTTGCGTTACCACCTCTAAGTACAAATGACTTCCAAGATTTTTACAACTTGGGCGTTGATAGAGTCGCTGTTTCACTTGACACAATCACAACTGAATTATTTGAACACTATAAAGGCTCAGGAATGGGT
>JABXGS010000040.1 GCA_016550425.1 archaeon | reverse complement strand
TAGAAAAATGACGGTAAAAGAACCAAGAATCGGTGTTTTTGTCTGTAAATGTGGCACAAATATTGCCAAAGTTGTTGATGTACCTGCAGTCGCAGAATATGCAAAGACTCTCCCGCATGTCGCCTACGCTGGTTGGCAATTATTTACGTGCTCTGAAGAAGGACAAAATATCATAAAGAAACATATCGAAGCACATAACCTCAATCGAGTTATTGTTGCCTCATGTAGTCCCAAATTGCATGAACCCACTTTCCGTCGAACCGTACTTGAAGCAGGGATTAACCCGTTCTTTTTTGAAATGGTTAACATTCGAGAGCAAGTTTCCTGGGCACACATGAAACAGAAAGACGACTATGCTGAAGCCACAGAGAAAGCTAAAGATCTCATTCGCGCTGGTGTCTATCGCGCAGCGCAGCTTGAATCGATTGGATCGACAACTCAAAAAGTCCCGCCAGTATGTCTGGTTATCGGTGCAGGAATTGCAGGAATCGCTGCCACGACACTTCTAGCTGATAATGGTTATGAAGTGCACCTTGTGGAACGTAGTCCAGCACTCGGTGGCAAATCTGCACAATTAGGATTCGTCTTCATGACTGATACCTGTGGCGTTTGTGTCCCTCCACGTCACGGAGAAATGGCACGCAAGTGTTTGTCAAAACGGATTCTTCTCGATGATCCCAAAATCCATGTGTACACCCAAACCGAGGTTTCACAATTCAAAGGCTATATCGGGAATTTCGAAGCCCGGCTTCACAGTAAACCCCGGGGTGTTGATATCGATACATGCACTCTCTGTGGAAAATGCATGGATGTCTGTCCAGTCGAAGTGCCTGATGAATACAATTCTGGCTTAGCTAACCGGAAGGCCATTTACTACCCCTTTCCTCAGGCTGTTCCACGGGTACCTGTGATTGATTTTGACACCTGCACAAAATGTGGCCAATGTGAACGAATCTGTCCAGTAAACGCGATTCATCTTGATGAGCAACCCAAAGATACTGATATCGCAGTTGGTACAGTAATTGTCGCCACAGGATATGACGTTTTCAAACCAGAAGGGCTGTACGGGTATGGGGAATATCCAAATGTGATTACCCAATTCATGCTTGCCCGAATCCTCGATCCGATGAGTCCGACAGATGGGCAATTGCAGCGCATTTCAGATAAGAAACTGCCAAAACGGGTTGGAATGATTCAATGTGTTGGAAGTCGCGATCCGAATTATTACTCTCATTGTTCTCGTGTTTGTTGTCAGGTTGCGATGAAACACGCTGTCTTCATCAAAGAACATTGGCCAGATACCGAGGTCACTGTATTCTACAAAGACATTCGATTGCAGGGTAAAGAATATGAACGCTATTACATGACTGCTAAACGTCTTGGCGTGAAATTCCATCGGGCAGATGTCACCGAGGTCAAGGAGGACAAAAATAAGAGCCTGACCCTGACCGTCGACCACCATAATGGAACTCAAGAGCAGTTTTCAGTGGATTTACTTGTACTCTCAGCTGCCATGATACCCGCAAACGGAGCTAAGGAACTAGCCCATACCCTGAACTTGGAAGTTGATTTAGATGGCTTTTTCCGGGAATACCACCTGAAACTTGCTCCTGTTGACACCACAACTGATGGTGTCTTTCTTGCTGGTGCATGTAGCAGTCCACGTGATATTGCGGAAGCCTCCTTTATGGGCGCAGCTGCTGCTTCTCATGCTGCTATTCCAATGAGCAAAGGGGAAGTTGAAGTCGATCTTGCTAAATCCGTTGTTGATGAATCGTTATGCATCGGATGTGCGAATTGCTATGCTGTTTGTCCATATAGTGCGATTTACATGGAAGGAGGCATAGCGAAAGTTATTGAAGTCGCCTGTAAAGGCTGTGGTATCTGCGTTGTTGAATGTCCTGCAGAAGCCATCCAGCTTCGACATTATCGTGATAGACAGATTTACTCTCAAATTGAAGGTTTACTTGCCAATGTGGGGGCATCCAAAAAATGAGTAAAACGAAATCCAAAGCCAAACGCAAATCCACGAAAACCGTTACAACGCCAAAACCAGGTTTTACACCACGCATTGTGAGTTTTTGCTGCCACTATTGCTCTTATGGTGCAGCAGATCTCGCTGGAACAAGCAAAATGGCCTATCCGGTAAATGTGGAAATCATCCGAGTGCCCTGTTCTGGACGCGTTGATCCCCTCCACGTCATTGAAGCTCTTCGAGACGGGGCAGATGGCGTCATGGTTACGGGCTGTCTGAAAGATCAATGCCACTTTGTCACCGGAAATCTGCACGCAGAAAAACGCATGCAAAAACTGGCAAAAGACCTCGAAGCCATTGGCCTCGGCGGACGGTTACGCTTTGAATTAATGAGCGCGGGGATGGCGGGCAAATGGGTTGAAACCACCTCATCATTTTATGAACGAATCTTGGAGCTAGGACCGAACCCACTTAAACAAATGAAAGTTGAGGTGAAAGGCAAATGACCGTCCGAATAGCAACCATGGGTATGGCCGGGTGTAGCGGCTGCCATATTGCACTCCTAGACATTGGCGTGGCACTCCTTGATCTTCTCAAAGATGTAGAACTCGTCTACTCTTATCCTCTCGTTGACACAAAGAACCCCATTCCATCAAACATCGATGTAGCACTCATCGAAGGCAGCATTCGCACCGATCACGATAAAGAGATGGCGAAAGCCATGCGTAAACAGGCAAAATATGTCATCGCCTTTGGGGCTTGCTCTGCTCATGGTGGAGTGAACGGGCTCGCCAATATATTCGATGCGCAGGAAGGCGTCAAATACGTTTACCACAAGACCGCTGTTATGGCTCAGAAACTTGTGCCCCATGAAAATGTACCACAAGTCTTACCAGCAGATCTTCGCCTCAGCGATGTGGTGAAAGTCGACTTCATACTTCCTGGCTGTCCGCCCCATCCTGATGAAATCGCCCGAGTCCTCACCGCACTGCTTGCAGGCGAGGAACCCAAATTATCTACAAAGAGTGTGTGTGATGAATGTCCCCTCGAACGGCTAACCGAGATACCCAAGACACTCCGCCGAACCCATGAGATTCCTGAACCTGGTAAATGCCTTCTTTCACAGGGATTTCTGTGTATGGGACCTGCAACCCGCGCGGGTTGTAATGCTGAATGTACAAGACGCAGCATGCCATGCACAGGCTGTCGTGGCCCCTCTGAAACAGTCTGGGATCAAGGTGTAGCAATGTTGGATGCGTTAGCCGCGATGGAAGAAAATCAGATTGCCAACTTCAACTTGCCTCGCCTTGCTGGATCGTTTGCCCGGTATACATACGCTTCTTCGAAACTCGATAATATCCGAAAAGGAGTCAAGAAAAAATGACTAAACCCAAACATATTGAATTTGAACCCATGACGCGTCTAGAAGGACATGCCAAGATCACTTTAGATGTCACCGGTGGCAAACTCAATCAATGTCACTTTCACATCATCGAATCACCACGAATGTTCGAAAGATTCATGGAAGGTATCCCCGCTGAAGATGCCCCCCAGCTATCCGAACGCATCTGCGGTATCTGCTCCGTTGCCCATCATCTTGGCTCCGTCAAAGCGGTTGAAGCTGCATGGGGTGTCACCCCACCTGAACAAGCAGTCAAGCTTCGGCGCCTTGAAAACTTTGGCGAATTTATCCATAGCCATGCCCTCTCTCTTGTCTATCTCGCACTTCCTGACTTTCTTTCACCTGATGATCCCAACGTGTTGGCAGTGGCAAAGAAAAATCCGGATCTCGCTAAGAAAGGTATTGAACTTCGCATGTTTGGGCAAAACCTCATCAAAGCCATCGGTGGACGAATGATCCACCCCTGCACAGCTGTTCCTGGAGGGATGGCTGGACCACTCATCGAGGAGGAACGTAGCAAACTCGCCAAACAAGCGCCTAAAGCCCTAGCCACCGCACAAACGGTGACGGACCTCTACTTCAAACTTGCGAAGAAAAATGACCGCGGCTTAGTTGGCTACTACCTTCACGACCCTACCCACTACTTCGGATTACACAACAACGGTGTCCACGATATCTACGATGGCACCCTCCGCTTCATCACTCCTAACGGCAAAAAACTCCAAGACTTTGCACCGAAGGACTATGCGAAATACATCGCCGAAGACGCTATGCCCTACACCACCGTCAAATACCCTTTCATTAAACATCTGGGACCCGACAAAGGTAACTACCGCGTTGGTCCACTTGCTCGCCTTAACATCGCCCAAAAAATGGCTAGCCCCCTAGCACAAGGCTACGCTGACCAACTCTTTGAGCTCTTCGGACAACGTCCAATTCACGACCCCATCGCCTATAACCTCGCCCGTTCTATCGAAGCCCTCAGCGCTGTCGAACAGGCCATCACTCTCATCGAAGACTCTGCTCTCCAAGAAGATAACTTCCGTATACCTGTCGAACCCCGCGCGGGCGAAGGCGTTGGTGTCGTCGAAGCCCCCCGTGGCACTCTCTTCCACAATTACTGGACCAACGACGACGGTATCATTACCCAAGTTAATTGTATCATCGCGACTGGACAAAATGTTCGCACCATTGAACATGCCATCCAAGCCAAAGCCCAAGAACTCCTGCCAGAACTCCTCAAACCTGCCCCCGAAAGCCACAAAACTGTAACAACCCTCTTAGAGCCCCTAGTCCGTGCCTATGACCCTTGTATTTCCTGCTCAGTCCACATGATTGAGTTGGTTACAGACTAGCCAGATATCGCTCTCCGAGCATTCTTGTATCGTTTGGGTTCACGCCAAAACCACTTCAACAAAGCCACACCTACCCATACAAACGGGATAAATAAAACAACAAGGCCTTCACATAACTGGTACCGAATTTTAACCAATAAGACCGTTAAAGCCCCGACGCTGCTGATTAAACAAAGCATTAGGAGGAGTTGGAGCATATTACACACTTCGATGTTTAAGCTAAAAAGCCTGGGCGTCGATAACTTCTAGGGACTTAGACGATATCGATATCACGGTTTTCACCCAAGACAGAAAATGCCTGGATTCCTTGGGTGAGGAAAAGAATGGGGGCGATTTCTGTGTGTCCAATGCGTCTGGCTTTAATGGGGATGATGGATTCGTGGGTTTCATCTGGTTTCAGTTGTCGGTTACGGAGAAAAGCAGTGCTTCGGAGGATTACATTCTTGGTTAATCCATTGAGTTCGAAAAGATGGGGGATCGCGTTGACGATGGCAGTCAAATGGATATTCTGGCTGCTGTTGTTGTGAATATAATACTTCAGATTCAAGGAGCTACCCCGTTGTACAATATCCTTGGGAGGAATCACATCAGTGGTGAAGGTAAGCTTCGGAGGTTCCATTACTTCTTCAGTATCACACCAGATACACCCTGCGATGAGTTGGTCAATGGTTGGCTCAAAATCTGCAAATGGCCCTTGCAAGCTATTCCAGGTATGGATACGTTCGCCGTAATTACTTATGAAGGCAGTTTTGATGAGTGCCATTAAATTGGTTAAATCGTTGGGTCTTTCTTCGGGGGTGGCAAAAATCGCTACGAAGTCATTGGGTCGTTCGGTGAGTCCATCCATAAGGACCTCTGACCCCTCAAATTTGGCTTGGCGAAATTCACCAGTAGCAAATTCCTTTGAGGAGATACGGAAGGCAGTTAGTAGACCCGAGAGCAAGTGGGGATCGATTTGGTCGGTGTACTGCTTTGAAAAAGCGTAAGCGCCATTGAGGATGATGAAGATGGCTTTGATCATTGTCTCCAGTTTTCACCGACTTCTCGCTTATGATGAACTCCCACGCATAGATTTCGATATGATATCTATGCTACCCCGTTAGAGTTCACATAGTACCGAATAAGAATTTCGACTAGGTTTTCTATGCTACGTTTTTACTAATCTTTACCCATTCTTATCAGTAAAAATTGATGGAACTAGATTTCCTAGAAAAACCCTAGGCGTTTTTAAGCACGCCTAAATTATCATGAATAAAAAGCAGGAGGCTGAAGAATATGGCAGATGATAAATTCTCTCTTGAAAAATGGCACCGAAAAATGGCTGTGGACCTCTTCAATAACACTTGGAACTACTTAGATAAGAAAGACCTCACTGATGAAGAAAAAGATGCCATGGTCAACTCATCTCATGCTTCGCGTTATCACTGGGGCGTTCGCGTTGAAAACGAATGGGATGCAACCCCCATTAATCTTGGGCGGGGTGACTGGCAACTCTCACGTGTTTATGCCGTCCTCGGTGATGGCGACCGCGCTGTTCATTATGGCAAAACCTATCTCGCTATCTGTGAAAAAGAAGGCATCAAAGACTGGGACCTGGCCTATGCCTATGAAGCTCTGGCTCGTGGGTATGCAGTCAAAGGCGATACAAAGAACAAAGAAAAATACCTCCAACTCGCGAAAAAAGCCATGAAAGAAGTTGAGGACAAAGATACTCGCGAAATGATTGAAGGGGACCTTAAGACAATCTAGGGTTTCTATGGCACTTTTACAAATAATGAAGGGGATTTTTATGCTCCCGCTCCTTCTTCTTTTTCTATCTCACTTCGTTCTCTTGCGAGGTTGATTGCGATGACCGAAGAGAAGCCAGTTACTAAGTCTAAAACGAAAGAATCGCAATCAGCATTAGCTGTTGAGATGATTCTCAGCGACGCAAAACGTCCCTTGACCACCTTTGAAGTAACTCGGTTATTCCATGAGATTGGCTGTCCGGATTCACCAAGCCGATTACTCAACCAGCTTCGACAGGAAGGTAAAATCCACGGGAAACTGAGCATTAAGCGGAAAACCTGGTTGTGGTGGGCACCTGAAGTAGAAGAACCCCTCGATGTGTAGTCGGATTAGAAGATGATGTCAGCTTCCAATCCATATTGAAGTGCATACTCCACGATTTTTTCTCGGATTTTCTCATAGTATTGGTTTCTTGGGCGAAGCGCATCAAGGATAGTCTTGGCTTGATCTTCAAAATGTGTCCGAAGCACCTTTTCAATTACCGGGCGGTTTCCATATTTGACGTTCAGTCGATCAAATAACGCATACGAAACTCCACAATCAGCGAGACTATGAATTAACTCTTCAAGGTGGGCCGTGCTTAATTCGGGAATAATCGGTCCCACAAACCCATAGGTCCGGATTCCTTGACTACTAATTTCACGTAAAGCATCCAACCGGCGATGACTGGGAACTGCTCCTGACTCAAAAACTCGTCGGGTCTTTTTGTCTAGACTAATAATAGTCATACCTACCTCGTTCTCTGAATTTTGTTTGAGTAGGTCGACATCACGTAGGACCAGATCTGATTTAGTAAGAATTGAAATGGGAAACTCATGTCGAGTTAACACTGCTAGACAATTCCTCGTCACTTCATACCGCCTTTCAAGTGGCTGATAGGCATCAGTAACGCTTGAAAATAGTACAGGTTCCTTTGGTGTTTTTCTTCGACGCCGGAGTTGTTGTTGTAACACTCGAGGTGCATTGATCTTAATGTCTACAAAACTTCCCCATGCTTCTCCCTGATGGCCTGTGTATCTGGACATAAATCTGGCGTAACAATACGAACAGGCATGTTGGCAACCAACGTAAGGGTTAATCGCATAGGTCACTCCGCTAATCCGACTCGGATTTAGAATACTTTTGGCCGTAACCTCGTTAATTTTGAGTGGGGGAGACAAGGGTTTTCGAGTTCTCATGTATCAGTGTCTGTAATATAAACTTGAACCCCAGTAAGAAAAGTGATTGTTGAGTAACTTGAGAGAATAACAACACAGAAAAGGAAGAACGAAAGAAATGGGCGGTGGTGACTTCTCATGGATACGGATGAACTCAATGCTTTTCTCAAAAAACAAATCGCGCTCGAAGAGAAAATCGTTCGAATGGCTAAAAAGAGCGTAAAGGACACCCGAAACCAGCTAGTCAAAAACCTCATTCAAGCCATTGCTATTGACTCTAACAAACATGCTCTCTTGCTTAACGCCATTCTTGCACGAATCGAGTCCAAAACCCCGTTCATTGAAGAATCCAAACGCGATGAACTCGGTAAAGACATCAGAACTCATATCGATTTAGAAGCCACAGCAATCAAAACCTATGCAGAACTCATTCCCCAAATGGAAGATCCTGGATCCAAACAAGTTCTCAAATACATTCTCGATGATGAAAAACGCCACCACCGACTATTAACCCAGCTTTATAAACTCGTCATCGAAAAAGAAACTCTTACCGAAGAAGATCTATGGGACCTCACTTGGAAAGATGCCCCATGGCATGGTGGACCTGGTGGATAAAGCCGCCCTTTTTTTTCAATAGAAGTACATCAGGTATCGGAACACTTCGAACACTGCCACGACGCCAAACCCTATTCCGATTGTATAGAAACAATATTTTGCCCATTTCTCTGACGGAACTACTGCTATAAGGGCTGCCAGAACGACACAAAATAGCAGATAGTATCCAACTATTGTTCCTTGGAATCCTGAAAAGAAGTAAGCGATGAAAAACATACCAAGGGTGAATAATGCGGCTACGCGTTTTCCATACACAGTTGCAAAAGTTCTTTCTCCTACCAGCTTATCCGCATTGTGATCCATGATGGTGCTAAATGAATGAATTCCCATGACAGCACCTGAAATGAAATAGACCTGGATGGGAATTTGAAAAATCATTGCTCCAAAACTTGCACCTAGCAAAACTGGTGCGTAGAAATAGAGGATTCCGTTGGACACCGAGTCCATTGGAGGCCACTGCTTGAATCGTAATGGTGGTGCAGAATAAAAATATGAGAAGAAGATGAGGATCCCCATTGCGAAAATGTTAGTAGGATTCAACGTCAAACCAGCACTAAGCATTAGCAAGAATGTAACAATAAGGGTCAGCGTTTTTATGAGGGGAAAAACTCTTGTTTCCATCTCAACCGAATCACGTGCTGGCTTTCGGGGATTGAGCTTGTCTGCTTCGTAATCATACCGATCATTAGTCCCATACAACAATACACAATATGGCACTGACAACAATATCACTTGGATGAATGCTAGGGGAGTTAGCGGGCTTCCAAAGGCTGTTAATCCCAGTAGGAAGACCAGTGGGGCAACTAACCATCCTAGGGGTCGACTGACTTTGATTATCGTAAAGGCAGAATGAGTCACACAAATCCTATCGAGGGGTTTCCAAATAACCGTTATCCTACTGTATTAGTCGGCATAATCCGTTAGTCGACGTTGATAGAGTTGTCGGGCTAGTAGGCTTCCTCCATCAATCCAGGATTTCAAATCAATTCGAAATCCCGACATCATATACTGAATCGCCTCTTCACGGGTATCAAATCGTAAATAGGGCTGTTGTAGTGCTTCCCGTACGATTTCACGGCACTTCCAAAC
>JABXGS010000230.1 GCA_016550425.1 archaeon | reverse complement strand
GTCAATGAGGTATTCCACAGCCTTATCATTAAAACCCTCGAAGCCAAGGAAAGAAGAAGATAAACAGCTAAACGCCCTGAACCTAACTGATGCCACAGAATAATATTGTTAGATTATTTGCTGAATGGGAGAAATAATCATGTGGAAACACACAAATAAAATTCGCTGGCTCTTAATCGGGCTTTTAGTGGCTTTATCCACGGTTTCTGCCATTGGCTTCTTATTTGTTCGTCAAGTACCCGTACACATTTGGCTTGTCATGAACCCTTGTGCTCCCACCTCATTTTATACCGCGCTTGTTCTGATTCTGGATAAAAATCGGTATTCGGGGTATTCCCTCATTGCAATGAATGCAGCCGTCCCTTTCCTCTTGTACTTGGGAATCGACGGATTGTTGACTTTTTCCTGGGCGTTGATGCTGGCTCAAGTTCAACACATTTTCATGGTCTTCACCGCTATCTTCATCCTAGTTGTAACCTACTATAGTGCCGATGACACCAAATTCCGCAAACTCATGATAGGCCTTGCCGTTGGCATTATTGCACTCATAATCTTCCTGTTCGTTATTGTACCCATCATTCTCTTGGATCCCTTGGCGCAAATCATTCTGGAATCCTATTTGCCCCAAATGCGTTGGGCAACCGATTTTTCCAGTCGTTATATGTCGATTTCCTAATCTTCGAAGACGCATATGCGATTTGTTACTACGGACTCGAAAGATACGATTTAGTTCACATCGGTCTTTGGTGAAAGAAGTTCATCAGGATGCTGCTGAATCTGCAAATCTGTACATCGTGAAATCTGCACGAAAACAATGAGTTGTAGAGTGGTTTAGGATGGGGGCTGATAGGATAGTATTATTTGGGTTTCCTCGATATCCGGGTGTTGTTTGGCTAAAATCGTTGTCGTTAATGAATTTGTCGAGAAGAAAATGCTTTCTCGTAGTGGAAGATCAGTCCATCCTGCAACTACGGTTTCCTTGGCTAGTTCTATTAGCAGTCTTTTCCAAGCGTCTTGATAGCCTGGTCTAACAGCTCGGAATCGCATTATGATTCGTTCTTCATCTCCTCGAAGGAAAATCCCGTCAGGTGTAAACCGGAGGGGGGCGCTTGCAGCAATGACTTGCTTTCCTTTGAAAACCATTACAGCGTGGCCGTCTTTGAGAACTCTGTCTTCGAAGTAGCTTTTCCACGCTTCTTGGGTTGGGAAGGCGTTTCGTACGTTGGGATCAGATTGGCAGATTTCAATCAGCTGGTTAACATCTTTCCTCGTTGCCACTCGACTACGATAGAGGTGAAGATCTTTGGTAAGTTTCCATTGGCTAACCTCGGTGATGTCATAGTCAAGGGAATAGAGGAACACCCTTTCTTTCTCAGTGAAGCCTTTCTCTTTGAAAAACCGGATTTGTTCATCAGCGATTTTTGACGACAAAGCCACTCCGGTAGTGATTTCTTGGATTTTTTCATTCCTTTTGATGTAATTAACTAGGTCCTTGAAGATTTTATCCTGGACATTGGAGGGACATCCGGGCAAGGACCAAGGATAACCCATGCCAATCGTCCACGGTTGGGAATCAGAGCCACTTGCCGAAATGTAGGCGAGGGGGTCTTCTTTTTCAGTGAATGCAAACCGCATCAGTTTGGGATCACTATTCAATGCTTGAACTCTGATCTGATCAGCAGTTGCAGGGAGTCCTGAAGCTGTGGTGTAAATCTTTGCCCTTATTTCTTCTAACTTCTGCTCTGGTTCATAATGACGATAAATGACTTTCATGTTCTATCCACCTCCTAAGCGAACGTCTTTAAGACAGCCATTCTCAAGTTGCGGGCGTTATGTATCGCGAATGGCTAAAACATTCTCAGGTATTGAGAAAATTAATGTCTACAATTATAAAAATATGATGAAACCGGATGCAAATTATTTCCTTATCCTCGATAGTACAGAGGCTAGAATTGGTGCTTCATGGTTGAAGCTGGTAACTATAGGGGTTATTAGCTAATCTCTTTGAATTCGAAGACCTGTCCGCGTTTTTTTCGAATAATGTTAAAGATGCGTATTATCATTTGATGCGCGTTTTAATGAGGAGATAACGGGGTACTCGTTTCATATATGTGCGATAGTTCCCTCCATATCGTTGAAGGCAATCTTGTTCTTCGCCCATGATTTTGTAGTGTCCCAAGGTGGTGACAGGGATTCCGAGGAGACTGACTATCCATGAGCTAATGGCTCTGACCTCGTATCTACTTGACGGGTGTTTAATGACTCCTTTTTTCTCGACATTCATTTTTTCGAACTAATCTGTTCGAGAAAGAGTACAGGGTTTAAATGAACGAGTAGAATTCAGAACCAATAAGCTAACGAGGGTATATCTTAGGGCTTGTTGTATTTTTTCGCTAACTGAATCCAAAATCGCATACAATTATTTCGCTTAAGGTGAATCCGAATGACAAAACCAGCTAGTAAAAAAGTTCTAACTAAAGTCGGACTTGCCATCTTCATAGCATCAATTCTACTATTCCCAGTGGTTTTTCATCACACTGAACAAAACTTCGTTATCGCTCAATCCGATTTAACAGGTATCCATGTCGGAGTATTCAACGCAGGCACACTTGCGACAGATAGTGAAATCGCACTGCGCGCTTTGTTCGAGTGGATGGGCGCAACTGTTCAATGGGTGGATGGCCCCTCTGTACGCGGCGGTGTACTCAATGAACTCGATATTATTGCGTTTCCTGGGGGGTCTATGCGTTCGTATAGCTTCAATTTGACCCAAGCGGGTATGGACCAAATTCGTCAATTTGTAGCAATGGGTGGTTCTTATTTTGGAATATGCGGTGGTGCTTTATTTGCAACAGAATTTCTAAGTCTTAGCTCAGGAACATGGGATACTGAGATTCCAGATATTGGAGGAGGAACCCATCTAACTGTCATGAATGTCCATCAGAATAGCACAGGTCCTGATTTATCTGATGAACCAAGCACCTACGAAACCTTGTATTGGGGGTCATCGTTCTTTACTCCACTAAATCCGAGCAGCATCATCCCGATCATGTCATATCCTGAAAATAATGAACCTGGAATGTTCGTTGCACGTTATGGTAGCGGCACATTCTTCTGTAGCAGTCCACATCCCGAATACGAAGAGGGAGACAACCGTGACGGTACAAGTCAATTTGATTATTTGGATGATCCTGACTCAGAGTGGGGATTACTTCAGAAAATCACTCAATGGCTAATTGATGAATCTCCTTACAACCCACTACCACTTACAGGTTTGAATAGTATCTTGATCATTGCGTCCGTTGCAGTCATAATAATCGTTGCTTTGGGAATCACTTTATACTACAAACGAAAGCCGAGTAGCAAGTGACACTTGTAGGAATCCTTCATGTACTAGAAGTCCGTGCCTATGATCCCTTTGGTCGCTTTTGCCTGGTCTTCATTACAGTCACAGTTCTGCCATCTGCACCACAAGGAATTCCCGATCTCCCTCTCGAAACAATTGTGTTAGGATTACTGGTGACACTTAGTCTAGGGGTTCTCATTCGACGACGCAGAAGGGAGTAGAACCACTTCCTTCCCCTCTTTCTTTTTAGGAACTGTTTTTGGTATGTTATATGCAGGTTCCTGATTTTCGAAGACATATCTATTACTTTAAAAGACACTACAAGCTTGTCCGAGCAAATTCCAGTTGTAATTACTTCTTAAATAGGACAATTCGATTGGTGTTAGTACCAAAGGAGTTGTTACCAATTCCCCAGATATTTGAGGTCTTGGTAAAATCCTGTAAATTGATAATTATTCCTTCGCAGCGGAATCCTGCTTTAACGCCAAGGGGCACAATGTATTCTTCGAGCTTGATTTTGCCGCGTCGGACTTCTCCGACCTCGAAAGCGACCCATCCTCCAACTTTGGTGATGCGGAATAGTTCGTGAAACACGTCCACCATAACGTGTGACCATTCGTCCACAGTTTTCGCCATCGTAATTTTCTCAGAGATTGCAGCATCATCTAAAGAATTGAACCAGCACCGCAACCAATTATCCTGCGAATATTGCACGATATC
>JABXGS010000229.1 GCA_016550425.1 archaeon | reverse complement strand
TAGGGTATTAATCTTCGAAGAATGTAGCTTAACGAAGAGGAATATCGTTGGTAAAATGCGTCAATTATTTCGGAAATGATTTCACGCCTTTTGACGTTTTCGAGAACAAGTTGACCGTTTAAAATTGAACAGAATCATAATAGCTTAGGTATATCATAGTATGACAGCTAGTTTCTTAAGGAAGAAAACGGCATGAAGGACTAATCTGAAAGCTTTCAGGTAGTTGACCTACAATGGCCAAAACACCCACAACCATGACCATCCCCATCGGTCCCCAACACCCCGCACTCAAAGAACCCGAAAACTTCACCCTCACCGTCGACGGAGAAATCGTCGTCGACGTCGCACCCCGAATCGGTTACGTCCATCGGGGGATCGAAAAAGCGTTTGAAAGTCGAAGTTATAGTCAAAACGTCTATCTCGCGGAACGTATTTGTGGCATCTGCTCGCAATCCCACACCACTTGTTATGTGCAAGCTGTCGAGGAGATCCTCGATTTAGATGTCCCAAAGCGGGGCCTCTACATTCGCGGCATCATGAATGAATTGAACCGGATTCACAGCCACATTCTCTGGCTTGGCGTTGCAGGTCACGAAATCGGATGGGACACCCTCTTCCATTATTCATGGCGTGACCGCGAATACAGCCTCGATATCATCGAAGAAATCTGTGGAAACCGCGTCAACTACGCCAACAACATCATCGGCGGCGTCCGCCACGATGTCCAAAAAAGCCAAATCCCAGGCATGGTGGAACGCCTCGAAAAAATCCGCGACCGCATGCACCACTACCTCGACCTAATCCTGAAAGAACAAACCATCCTAGACCGGGCCCTCGGCGTTGGCATCCTCGACACCGAAACCGGCAAAGCCCTCTGCGCCACCGGCCCCACCGCCCGCGCCTCCGACATCCACTGGGACGTCCGCAACACCCAACCCCGCACCCCCTACCAAGAAAGCGAAAACAAACACTGGGAAACCCGCACCTCCGACCTCTGCGACGTCGCCGGCCGCGTCGTCGTCCGCATCCTCGAAACCGTCGACGCCTGCACCTGCTGCATCCACTGGCTCCAACACCTCCCCCCCGGCGACATCAGCATCCGCGCCCCCCGCCGCGTCCCCCCCGGCCACGCCCTCAGCACCTTCGAAGCCCCCCGCGGCGAAGTCCTCCACTACGTCGTCAGCAACGGCACCGACAAACCCGAACGCCACAAAGCCCGCGCCCCCACCCTCGGCAACATCCCCAGCGTCGTCGAAATCCTCAAAGGCGGCAAAATCGCCGACGTACCCATCGCCCTAGCTAGTATAGATCCCTGCTTTTCATGTACTGATAGGATTATTCTCGCGTATCCCGATGGTTCGAAAGAGGAGAAGCCGTGGGCGTGGTTCCAAGAAAAGAGCCGCGAAGAGAGAGAAAAAGTGAAAGTTTGGCACCGTTAGTGATTCAGCCTCTAATCCTAGAGTACCCTTTCCATTCCTAGATTTGACTTCCCTTTTCGTTCAATTGACTTGAGGGATTTTTTCTTTTGATATTCTTTAATCCATTCAAGAGCCGCTTTTCTTTTCTCCCCAGAGCTTGGTGGAGTTATGATTGCCCAGCGATAGGTATCATTTTCGGATTTAGTATAGATTTCCCAGATTGCTGATACACGATTGGTTTCATGGAGAATGATTTTTTTAAAGATCGATGTCATTTGAATGCCTAGGCTTTTGATTAGGTTTTTTTCATCTTCAAGAAATTCACAAGGATGGTTTTTGATAATTCGTCTTAATTCCCTGGCTATTTGTTCATCGTTTTGTGTCTTAGCTTGAGACTTTAGTTTATCTAGCCTCCCCTTCAATATTTCCAATCGTTTTCTGGGTTTATCATCTCGTATGACTTCATATCTCTCTATACCATACTTCTGGATGAATTTCTTATGTCTATGTGTGATCTTTGGTTGATATCTATACAGCTTGGTTTTGGGTCCTGCATCGAGTACATGAGCACGTTTGATTCCGAATTTCATTTGCCCATTTCTTTTAACAAAAAACCCATCTTCGGGGACAACTTCAGCAAGATAAGCAGATTTCACCTCAGACGTACCTTGTTTAATGGTTTGTGGTAAACGAAAATTGGGGCTGAGTAGTTTGTCACCTTTGGGAACACCCCAGTGTTCGAGTAGCCGACCGACTACTGCTGTTATTGTGAGACGTTTTCGTTTCCCTGCTAGTTCTTCGGTTTTGTAGTCGGTTTCACCGAGTTTGCGGAAGAGTGTTCGGACGTATTCGATTCGATCTTCGTCTTTTTCATGATAGGTGAGAACGTGGGTGTTTTTGTTAATGTGGCAGTCGCTGAGGGCGATGGCGATGAGTCGTGCGCGGAGTTCGTTGAGCTGGTTACCTTCGGGGAAGTGGGGGTTGTGGATGCCGCCGCTGTGTTTGGTGTTGCTGATGCGGCCGATGTGGGTGATGTGGGGTTTGATGGTGTCGAATGGTTGGTTGGTGACATTGAGGAGGAGATGGAGAGTGTCCCCGTAAAGGTATTGACTGTATTTGGTGGACCAGAGTTCGTAGGGAATGGCGCGTGGATTGTAGGCTCGATGGCGTGTATGTTCGGTGAGTTGGTCGAGGAGTTGGCCGAGTTGTTGGGTGTTGACGTTGAGGTGGCGTTGTGCGGTGCTGATGAGCCGTTCTTTGGTTTTGGGTGTGAGGTAGAGGAGTTCGTGGTGGTAGGTGTTGAGCCAGTGGTCGGGGTGGGTAGTTTTGCGCCATAGGTAGAGGGTGTCGTGGTCGATGGCGAGGCGGAGTTCTTCGTGGGTTTGGGTGAGGTTGAGGTGGTGGGTGAGGGTGTGTTCGAGGGCGGTTCGGTGATTACGAATGGATTGAGCGATGGTGCGGAGGTGTTGGGGGCCTCTTTTGTGGTAGGGTTTGAGTTCAGCGATGATGAGCCCTTGGTCTTTGCAGTGGTGGTAAAGGGTTTCGATGCAGGAGGCAAGAGCTTCAGGAGTGGGTGTTTTGGGGTGGTCGAGAAGGAATTTGCAGGTGGTGTAGACAAGGGAAGGGTCAAGGATATGTTCTTTGGCTTCGGGGGGGAAGTGTTGTTCCCAGTGTTGGCGGGCGTGTTCGTGGATGTGGAGGGTGCGTTCGAGGTGGGGTTCTTTGATGTGTTGGTGCCAGTCGCGGAGGCGCCCGGTGGGGATGCCGGTGATGGTTGCGAGGGCGGTGTAGGTGGTGTTGGTGAGGCGGCCGTCGTGGCGGGCGGCTTGGAGGGTGCGGTGCCAGAGAGCATGGGTGTAGGCGTGGGGGAAGGAGGGGCGTGATGCGAGGTAGGGGTGGCGGTGGAGGTCGTGTTCGAGGCTTTGCCAGGCGGTGCGTCCATAGGTGTCGAGGAGATGTTGGGCTTCGGGGGTGGTAGCAAGGGTGGTGCGGAGGGTGGTCCAGTCGTTTATCGGATGAGTGGGGGGCATGGGTGGTTCAATAGGTGTCTGTTGAGTGGGGCTTTTATCCTCCTCAATTGGGGCGGGAGTGGTGTTGCCAGTGCTGTATTTGACTGCAGGTAGTTTGGAAATTTTGGCTAGCAGGGAGGGCACCTCTCGCAGGTGTCGCGAATTTGGGTCCTTTAAATGCGTTTTGGCTCTCTTTAAGGATGAGTGGGTTCTCTCTTGGCTTACCCACTTTTCCTCATCTCTCAAGAGCTACGCTGACACTTGTGGTTGCTGCTGAGAGGAATCTATCCGTATGAAAAGCTCATTGCAGCAACGCGTGTACCAATAAGGTTCATGTATCTCATATATTCGCAGGTCCCTTCCACCGACCGCCAATACATCTGTGGCACCTCATAGAGCGTAGCTTGGGGGAAGAAGGCTTGTGTCAATTCCTTCAGTCGCTGGAGGTCAGCGGAATCGAATCCCCACATGAGAATGGGCGTGTTAAAGGACGTTTTAAGATCCTCTACTAGTTTGAATGAAATAGTCTTGAAGGCAGCCACAACTCGTGGCTTAAAACTAAATTTATGTTGTAAATACAGGAACGTTTCTTCGGTAACCGACGGGGTCTTGCCCGTACCATAGTGCTCACGGTACTCATCGAGCACAGTATTATCTACTAAAATTGGCGAATGCAACTTGTATGGAACAATAACATCAATGAGCAGCTTATCTTGGAGAACGCCTCCAACCAGATCAAGAACTTCTTTGAAGGCATTATAGGGGATGGTAAAAAATACAATATCCGCCTTCCCCGCGGCGCCACCATTGGAAAGCCCTTGAATGGTGAGATTTCCAGGCTTCGTTTTCAGTTTTGTTTCCAACTGGGAAGCAGTTCTTTTCGCCTTTTGGGCATCCCGTGATCCCACTAACGTGGGGTATCCTGCAAAGATGGACCGTAGGGCCAGTGCTTGCCCTTCGCGTCCTGTACCACCGATGATTGCTACTGTTGGCTTTTTCATAGTAAATCCTATCCTATTCGTGTGTTTGTCAGGCTGTGGTAGACACCATATTTTAAATTTACATTTTATTATTTGTATTAAATTATTTACTTTATAGAAGATATTAGCAAACATCCACGAGCCCCCCCCCAGGTTTTGCAAGGCGATGTTGTTGGAATGTGTTAGGATTGGACAATATCAAGACAGTGTGTGGGTCAGCGATGGACACAAGCATTACAATTGACACAGTGCTGGGGGCAAATTAGGTCTACTTTGCGTCTTGTAGGATCTAGCTGATAGACATTCATTGGACACACTTGTACACACATGCCACATCCAATGCATTGTGTCACATCTAGGGTAATTCGTCCATAGGGTTGAAGAGGATATTTGCCGGTGGAGAAGGGCATCTACGAATGCCCTCGCTTGTAGAAAAATTGACCCAAGTCGCTGGGCAAGATTGGGATCATTCCATTTAAATCCACACCCAAGATAAGCACCACAACAATCGTCATGAAAAGCTCCCATAGTATTCCGAAAAGACTCCCCATCGCATAGAAGGCGACGAGAGAGATCACAACGATTGACCAAATCCCGTCAACCAATGTTTTTCTGAAGCCAGATCTACTTGGCAGATAGGGGACAAGAAGATAGGAACCACAGGTGAGCAACCATATGCAGGCTAAGGTTGTGAGGAGACGGGAAGGCGCGAAGATTGAGGGGGGAGGGGGGGGACCGAAATGTTTTTATGTCAAGTAGACTTTACGTTAAGTAGACTTGACATGACCGTGGGGAAGGTTACCGGTGATAACGAATCGCTTACGAGAAGTACGCGAACGCCGACTGCGTGAGGCTTCTGACCCGTCGGTCTGGACCCAGGAGGGGCTGGCGTTGCGTGTGGGTATCAGCCGACAGACGATCATCGCTATTGAGAAGGGCGTCTACAATCCATCGCTGGACCTGGCCTTCAAACTGGCTCGCGCGTTTGATTTGCAGATAGAAGAGATTTTCACATTTGAAAGTGAGGAAGGGAGTGAAGAAGCTGAAGCCTAGTTACCGGTATGGAATCCTGTTGGTGGCAGGGATTGCGAATGTGGGAGTTGGTATGTATGCGTTTGTAATGTTTGCGCGTCGATTCCTAGTTGGTAAGATTGTGGAAACTGACGGAGCCTTTGTAGGCCTCGGATGCGTAGCAACGTTGGTGGGCGTATTTCTGGTATATCGCATGTTGCCCGCGTTATTGAGGATTCGGCGCGGTGAACCAGCAGAAATTTGGGTTGACGAGCGAATGCAACGCATCTTGTATCGGGCGGGGTTTTTCGCCTTTTCTTTCCTACTTGTGGCGCTATTAATGCTCGTCTCAATGACTCTGGCCCTGTTGGCCTGGGATATCCGATTAACATGGATGCAGTTGGTCCCCTTGATCTTAGGTGTCTGGATTGCGAGTTTGTTTATTTTTGCAGTGACTATAGTCTATCTCTATACGAAATAGAGAACAAGAAAACAGGAGCATCTTAATGTACTCCAAGGAAGACTCTGGGCGTTGTTCCAGTAAAATAGTGGGGAAGAACTGGAACGCGTCAAGGCGTGGCGGCGTTAGATAGCGTGATTTGTTTACCTACTTAGGGATCTTACTTCGGTTGTTTTGTGTGAGAGTTTGAAAGACTGTGGTAAATGCTAGTGTGGCTAGTGATCTGTTTCGCGGGTTTTCCATTGTTTTCCTTGGAGAGTAGGTAGACAGCGAAAGGTGGGATAGAGAAGTATGGCCCACGTGATTGTGATGAATCCAAGAAGCAGTTCGGCTATGTTGAAGGTCAACTCATTCATTACGATGAAGGGAGTAATCAGGTAGTACCAGGGGATGAAAAAGAAGATTACGGCGAGGATGATTCGGAAGAGTCCGATGAGGATCCATCCCATAAAGAATTCTCTATGAGGTCGCCAGTATGTGATGAGGGCTAAGATAAGAGCGGGAATTTCGACTAAGAAGACGGCGATGGGGAAGTAGGAGGGGACAAGGTGGGAGTGGCTGCAGCCGTAAGGACCGCCGAACACCGTTACACGAAAGTACCAGATAAATGCGTAGGCAATAACGAGGAGAGCTGAAAGGGTTTGGAAGAGTGCCCAGATTTTTAGGCTAAGTGAGCGGTGGATACGGGACAGGTATGAAGCATCCTTTTGCACTTGTTTGATGAAGTAGAAAAGGAGAGTGCTCCCAGTGGTAATGAGAAAAACGCCAATTCCAAGGGCCCACAGCATCACGGAAAGGAAAGTATACTTCTGATGGCAGTCCATGGAGCTCCAGAAACCACCGATATTTTGGGGGATGAACCTGGTGAAAGCAAAAGTACTGCCAACTAAGAGGAAAATGCCGAATAATAGCATGCCTAGGATTACCAAGAATTCAAAGGTTCCGACAAGTTGTCGCTGCCTTAGCTTATCAAGTTCTATATTCAGCACCCATCAATTCTTGATCGATATTATAACGAACGCTTTATATTTAACTCTTTTTACGTTAAAGGCAGTAAATTCAGTTCTAAAAAACTTTTCAGCCATTGATTGAAGTATTTTATCCCACCCGAATGGAAGTCAGGAAGAGAAGCATTGTGCAGGATTCCAGTAGAAGAGCTGCGAAGAACGAGATTACATGAAGGCGTGGCGGCGCTAGTCTATTAAGGCTTCAGTCGGGTTTTGACAATATTAGCCGTTGGTTACATTGCCTTACATTGGAGTTGAATTATCCAGGGTTCTATTGGGCTTGAGTTTTTCTGAGGGACCACTTTCTGAAGATTTATGTAGAGCTGACGTGAAAGTAGGGTTGTGAAGGGAGATAGCGAGAAGTGGAGTACGAATTGAAAAACCGAAAAACATGGATTATCGTAGTTGGGTTTCTCATTGTAGTGGCTGTTGGAGTTGGAGGGTTTCAGCAACGGATGGACTTTGTCGGTGTGGATGCTTCATCGGTTCCGTGGGCCGGTCCTCGACCCTTTTGGTCGACGATTATCGATTATAATGATCAAGGTGTTTTGTTATATCCTGAGAGGGTAATTCAAACAGCAGAGGGAGGGTATGCAGTATTATGTCGAATCACAAGCCAAAATGGGACCATATGGCTGGGTCAATTTGATGCCCAGGGCATGCTCTTATGGGAACATATCTACAAAATTGACTATCGCTGGGGAGCAGGCGCACCCAGAGGCTTTTATCAGTGTGCTGATGGAGGCTTTGCCGTTATCGGCATCACACCGAACATCCAAGGAGATTGGACACATTTTCTCATTCGGACAGAAGCTGATGGAACTCTGCGATGGAAGATGATGTTTCCTCTACTCTCGAGTAATATTGATCAGCATGGTTCTTCGGTCATCGAATGCACGGACGGAGGATTCATCATGACTGGCTGGAGAGAGTCAGAGGTGTTTCTTCACCGAATAAATCCGGACGGAGAGTATCTTTGGCATCAAGTCTACCCAGCATCTGGACAAAAAGACGTGGATTTAGTCCAATGCGCGGATACAGGTTTTGCTCTAGCAGGAAAGAATTCCACCGACTACATCTTTTTAGCTCGCATTAATTCGACAGGAGGAGTTCTTTGGAAACAGAGTTATACCTTTCCAGGTGCTGTCCAAGGTCTTCGTTTATCAGGCATGAAATTAACCAATGATAATGGATTTATTCTGTATGGGCAAACTTATGGTCAAGGTCCGAATTCCGATGCCTTGGATATCTATCTTCTTAGAACAGATATGAATGGCTCAGAGCAGTGGAATTATACGTATGGCGGTCCGCTTTCTGATATTGTGAATGATGTCGTTCAATGTACGGATGAAGGCTTTGTGTTAATTGGCAGTACTTGGCGAAGCGGTTTGGATTTACGGGATATTTGGCTGGTTCGTACGAATGCAACCGGAATCCAAAACTGGAATTGCACCTATCCTGATCACCTTCCAAAAGGAACGTGGGGTGTCGGCATCCTAGAGCCTGAACCCGAAGTGCTTGTGATTTGTGCAGATATTTGGAAATCGTCTTCTAGTCTTTGGTTGTTTTCAATTCCTGATGTTTCGCCACCTGATCCAAATCTTCCCTTTCTAGGAATCCCACCTGAGCTAATACCTGCCATTGCTATTGGGCTCGCAGTAGTGGTGATAATAGTTATTTTCGCGTTTATGTGGATTCTACGTCAACGTAGAATGTAACCCCGAACTATCAGACAGGATTATCTTAGCATATCCTGATGAGTCGAAAGAGGTGAAGCCGTTGGCGGGGTTCCAGGAGAAGGATCGGGAAGAGTGGCAAAGCGTGAAGGCGTGGCGGCGGTAGCTAGTTCTCTACGTCCCGCGTTGGAGACCGCATGAGAAGCCAGTGCGAGTTCATTGTAGGTGTTGTCTTGGTGGTTTGCGCGATTCTAGCTGACCCAGAATGTAATTGTAGGTGCTCTTAGGAGAGTAGAGAAGGATCTGTGTTCTGGCAATTGCTTTCAAGATAATGGGTCAGGCCTTGAGGTGGGTGGCGATGTGTTTTCCGAAATCGGTGCATTTGGAGAATTCGCCTTCTGTGATGGGTCCTTTCATTCCGTCAACTTGTATTGATAGGCCGGGTGTTATGAGTTTTAGTGTGGGAGCTTTTTCGCGTATTCGGGTCTCCATTTTCTTGACGGATTTTTCGAAGTCTTCGCCTAGATAGGTGTCGAATACAGCTGCCCATTTTGCTTTCAAGTCGAGTTTGCCAAGTTTATCAATGAGCTTATTGATGCCCCTAGCGGGTCCTCCAAAATGTGTGGGGGTCCCAATCAATATTGCATCATAATCGACCATCTTTTTGGGATCGGTGTTCTTGACATCACTGATAGTAGTTTCTATTCCCTCGACTTCGTTTAGTCCCTCCGCGATTTTTTCGGCTACCAGCTTTGTGTTGCCATACTTTGTATCATACACGACGAGAACCGTTACCATTGCGTTCACCAGTCATGAAGGTTATTTTCTGAGTTTTTATGATTTACGGGAGAAACTACTATTAGTACAGGACTTTTCTGGTCTTAATCGTCATAAGTCTCAAGGAACTAGAGAACAATTTGTACGATGTACCTGTTTTTCGTGTAGGGATTGTGTCATCTTAGCTTATCCTGAAGGTTCGAATGAGGAGAAGGCATGGGCGTGTTTTCAGGAGAAGAGTCGGGATGAGCGTGAATGTTTGTAGGTGTGGCGTCGATAAGTGTCTCTGGAAGAGAATAGTATGACAGTTTTGGGTTAGTAAAGGGTATTATGAGTTAAGTTGGGAGTTGAAATCAAGGATCCTTAAGCATGCTACATCCGTTTTTCAAAAGGAATATCGTCTGTATCTTGAGCTAGAGCTTATGGGTTTTCCAGTTGCCATTTCGAAACTTCGAGAACCGAGTTTGGCTACCCACGACCATATCGTTAGAAAGGCATCTTGGGTGGGGGTTTCTGTTGTGTTTGAGCAGATACTGGTTTTTGGATTTTTCAAGATGCGTTTGATTTGATTAGAGTGGATGGGTGTGGTCTGTTGGTGAAACCAGTTGTCAATGAGGTGGAATCGATCGTGTGTTCGGGGCATGGTTCGGTTCGGGTTATTATAGGGCTGCATGGAAGGAGAGTTGAAGTGGTTGGTGATTACGCCAATTCCGTCTTGTGGATAATGAACGGCGATATCTTGTTGGGCGGCTTCAATTATGGCAATGTTACCGTGGGCATCCGCCACGAGAAAATTCTTGGTCCAAAAATGCGGGAATTTAAGCAGTAGTGTTACTGCTTCGTCAACAGATGAACAGTGGTCAAGGACGGCACGAACTGGGATATGATCCCACACGCCGGGTGCATCGGTGTAGATGCCATGGACACCTGCCACCGCGATAGCTACACCTGCTTCATTAAGTCCATCCTCTCGTCCGACTAGTAAATCAAAACAACAGCCCATATGAGCATAGTGCTTCTTCGGGTAGGTCCGATAGAGTGTGAAGGCGTGAAATGCGGGGGTTGCATCATAATTGCGGGCAAAGATGGTGCTTCGGTCGGAAGTATATTGACTGGAAATTGCACACACTGTACAACTTGGACTCCTACCCAGGGTGAGCGTATGAGTTCGTACTATCTCATAATCGAGCTGGCTTCCGTCTGCAATTCCTTGGATCTCATCGATGAGCTCGGGAACGATAGGCTCAATTTGTTCTTCAACTCTCGCTGCAAACTGGATAGCTGTATCTTCTAATCGTGGAAATTTAGTTCCTTGGCTCTTGAGAAGCCTTCCGTATTGCTTGCCAATCTCATAGTGAGTACCACGAAGTGTAACATTGAACATAGCCATGACTCTCAACGAATTGCAGCCGAACAGGGTTGTCCAATAAGGAGAAATCATCGGAGTTTTAAGTTTTAGCTGTGTAAAAAAACAATTCTTGAATTTTTTTAACACTTTTGTATGTAATTGTGACACTTTTGGCAGAAACCAATAGTTATTGAATAATCCAGATTTTCAAAGTGGGCATTGCCTTTTCAAATTGCTAATTCATTGCTTTTAGTGCTAGTATTTGCGAAAAGCACTTAGCGAGTTTTCACGTTAAACGAATTGATTGAAATGAAGAAGACAAGCGAAGTAGCTGATAAAGACTGGAAGAAGAAACTGTCTAAAGAAGAGTATCGCGTGTTACGCGAGAAGGGTACGGAGCGTCCTTTCACGGGGAAGTATTGGAAGCACAAGGAGAAGGGTACATACAAGTGTGCGGGGTGTGGTGTGGAACTTTTTTCTTCGGAGGCGAAATTTGAGTCGGGGAGTGGGTGGCCAAGTTTTTATGAGGCGTTGGATAAGGATAAAATCGAGGAGAAAGTGGATCTGTCTCATGGGATGCGTCGGATAGAGGTTGTGTGCAAGAATTGTGGGGGGCATCTAGGCCATGTGTTTGATGATGGGCCGAAGGATAAGACCGGTTGCCGCTATTGTATTAATTCTGTTGCACTTCATTTTGAAAAGGAGGAGTAGTTCGTTTCACTAGAAGAAGCCTTATCGAGATTCTTTGAGTTCAAGCTTATATTATGTATGAAGCGGTAAAAATGAAAATGATTTGCCTTTAATTCCACATTGTGAAGATTCGCTGGTTTTTTGAAGTTAATAGTCCTGGGGCACCACCAAAGTTAACGCGTTTTACGGTAAAAATAGTAAAATTTATTACTCGGCAAGACCACATGTACTAATTGAACGTGGTAAGCATTTAGATAAGAATAGTCGTGAAAAACCATGAGCGGGAGGGATATGCTCAAGACGCAATATTTCGAGAAGTATCGTCTTCATATGCTCATCGGGTCATATTTCCTGTTTGCAGGATGTTATTATTTTCTTTGCCAGTTGAGCTTTATCATCGGATGGGGTGATGTCCCGTTTGGGCCATTAATGGAACTCCTGAGCCTCATCGGATTCAACTACTGGTACCCAATGGTTTGGTTTCGATGGTTTGTGGGTCTCATCCCACTATTGGTCATGACTTCAATGAATATGTGGCTGCTAGCCAAGATCCTATATGTTCCGACTCCAAGACTTTCACGGCTTTTAGTCACATGTTTGCTAAGTGTTGTTATCGCCTTACTGTTCATTGTGGTTGCAGGCTACATCTTCTATGCAGGTCCGAACGTCCTATTCTGGCACCTTTCTTTCGTCATCCCAGTTCTTTGGCAAGGCTGGGCTGCACTTTTTTTAATTGGTTGGATGATTTTTCCTCTTGTACTGAGCTATCTTCTGCTTCAAGCCTCCACTGTCACAGAGTTCAATAAGGAATTCATCTCAAAGTTACTTCTGAACCCTCTATTCTGGATCGGTATTATTTTGGCATTTGTTATTTTTTGGATTTCCTTACTTGGTCTCGGACAGACGTTATTTCATGTCGTCAACGATACAACCTTAATTCTTCTGTTCCATACGCTTCCAGTTACAAGTATTTACATTGCTTTGATTATTCCTCTGTTTCCCCTAGTTGTGATTGGTAGTGGCAGCTATAGTTTCCCCTCATTAAATGTGAGATAGGTTCTATGTTAGAACCCACTAGTGATTATTCGATCTCGATTTAACCACCCGAAATCATAAATGTGTGAGGATTGGACGTGGAAGAATAGTGTAATTACTTTGGTGAAAATTATCGCCCATCGTGGTTATGGAAAGGGTCCGTTCGAGAATACGTTGGAGGCGGTCCGAAAAGCGATTTGGTTGGGAGTAGATGGAATTGAAATCGATGTTCACGGATCGAGTGATGGAGAGATTGTGGTTTTTCATGATTCTGTGGTTGAAGAAAAAACAAATGGCAGGGGTGCCGTGGCGGAGTTAACATTAGAGGAGCTCCAAGAACTCACTCTAACAAGCGGATATAAGATTCCGACATTGAAAGAACTTCTCACGTTAGTCGCGACTTCCGCTGAGTTGATGATTAATATTGAGATAAAGCCGAAGAATATCGAAGGGTATGTGTTAGATGTGATTCAAGAGAGTGCTCTAAAGAACTCGGTCGTAATCTCGTCGTATAAGCATTCTGTGCTGCAAGAAGTTCGAGCCCGTGATGCAAACATTCCAACGTTATTAATTTTTAAACGCCCGTTAGATGCGGCTATCAAAATTTCTAAACAACTTGGGTGTTCAGGTCTAGCACCGCGATTTCAGTTAATTTCACATGCCTTTGTGAAAAAGTGTCATCAAGTAGGGCTTCTGGTTTATCCTTGGGCAGTTAATGAAATTGAGGATATGCAGAAGACACTAACATGGAATGTCGATGGAATAATAACAGATTTCCCAGAGAAGTTGTGGAAGTTAGTGAACAAGCCGATTAAATGATTGGTTGCATTTCTTGTGGCTATTCAGTAGTGTAATTTTATCAAAGGCAGTCTCAGTAATTTGTTAATGGTGTGAAGAGGCTTATAATGACGATTTGAATAATACTTGCGCACAAGGTTCTGTTGAAAGATGGTCTTGTTGTTGCTTCTCATTTATTGTGATTCTAAATGAGAGAACAAGTTTAAAGGAGGAAGGTTCTGTGTGGAACCCAATTTAGGATGAACCACCATGTCAAAGAATTCAAAGCGACCGAAATCACTACGAACGTGGGCAACTGTAATTTTTGCAGTTGTCGGCGTCATTGTGATGATAATTGGAGCCCTCATTAGCACATTGATTCTTTTTGTGGGAGTTATTATTGTCAGTCTAGGCTTTTTCATCTGGCTGCAGGGTATTATCACTCAATCCCGACAAAGAAAGCCGGGTCGATTGCGATTAGACTTATTGACGGACCATATCAACCCCTATGATGCG
>JABXGS010000228.1 GCA_016550425.1 archaeon | reverse complement strand
TCGTTGAGGAATGGGACGTAGTCACTGGGTCCTATTCGGGTTGGGACTGGGTAATCAAGGATGCTGGTAACAGCCTCCGTCTTACTAATGCGTTTGCTCTTCAGTCGGTGTTCTGCTAACATATTTTCGAAATCTGTATTCCCACCAATGTTCAACTGGTAGGTTTCATCAATCTCTATTCCGCGATCAGAGAGCAATTGGGCAATTACACGGTGAAGAATTGTTGCGCCAACTTGGCTTTTAATGTCGTCTCCGGCCATTGGTAGCCCCGCTTTACGGTATTTATTTTGCCATCCGGTGTCAGAGACGATGAATTCAGGAATACAATTGACAAAACCACATCCGGCATCTAGGGCTGCTTGGGCATAATAACGAGAGGCTTTAGCACTTCCCACCGGTAGAAAATTTACTAAAATTTCGGCTTTCGAATTACGAAGCTCTTCGGCAATATCTACTGGTTTTGCTTCTTTCGAATCATAGACATTGAAGGCTTCATACATGTGTTCAGCAACCCCATCCATAATCGGGGCGGGAAGAACCTCAACACCCAGTCTTGGTGTTTCAGCAAATTTTGCTACACAATTAGGATGAACAAAGATTGCTTCACTGATGTCTTTTCCAATTTTTCCAGCATTTACTTCGAATGCCGCAACGAACTTGATATCTCGTGGTAGATATCCTCCAAAGGAGGGGTGCATGAGCCCGGTCACGCGGCTTTCATTTCCTGTGATTTCTTTATAGTAATGCACGCCTTGAACAAGAGCTGATGCACAATTACCAAGTCCGGCAATTGCGACTTTGATTGGTCCCATTATCTTCACCTAACAACATAGTTTATGGCTATAAAGTATATAGGCGTCTTAGCTTAGAACAGCATTTAAGCATTTCTCCTCTATTCTCTGAAAAGCGCAGTATAGACAGCAACTTAAAAACGGTGAATTCTCTTAGACGATAGCGAGCATCCATGTCATTTCTTTATCCGCACGCCAAACGGTCCACCGTTCTTTTACCCATTCTTGTGGCAATCGCTATGATCTCCTACTACATCACTCTTGTCTATATCCTGTCATTTTTGGTGCCTATTATTCCTGGGTTAATCGAAATACCTCTCTCTAGTATCTTTCGCTACTTCATCATCCCCGCAGTATTTGCCTTTCCATGGATTCTCTTCGTCTACATTTTTCGTGAACGAACCATCAATGCCTCTGAAATCATGAATATGAAGGGAAACCTCATCCCTCTTCGATGGCGAATGCTGTATAGTTTCAACACTCTCATCATCCTTGCCTTCTTCATCTTCCCCTTTGTGTCTCCTCCTCTAGCAATTTTTGCTGCACTCGTATTAGCCTATCGAATTGTTCATCGGCCCGATAGAATTTGGCAAAAAACACAAGGGGCACGATTAGGGTATACCTTTATCCTCTTCATTCTTCTTGCACTTGTCCCCATCTATCTCACTATTATCTGGTTCCAATATTTCCTTTCAGTCACCTGGGTTATTTTCGCTGCTTGGTGGGTGCTTTTCGATCCCATGTACTTCACCTCTCTTTGTATGGTCAATGCCCTGGCTATAGGTTCACTTCTCCATCTATCCTACGGTACTTTGGATGAGAGTGGAAAACTCCACCACAGCGACAGCCAAAAGTTATGGTTAATCCGTTTTGCCGAACTTGTATTATTCGTCGTTTTTTGGGTGGTTCTAAACCCCTTCATTCCATTCTTCTCTCTTCCAATAAGCTCGGGTTCAACTTTCAATCTCGCTTTTCCAGATCCGGTGGGATTTGCAGGAACACTTGGGAACATCAGCTTTGCTAATTATGCCTGTCTAGGAATTATTGCTATAGTCTATCTTGTCAAATTTGCAGTAGGTATCGGCGGAGACCTGAAACTTTCTATCATCGGCATTTTGTTTGTTTCAGCCTTTCTTATCGTTGAAGCACTTAATGGATTTTTTAGTGTTTCAGCGGTCTGGCTTCGACCTGCTCTCATGGTAGGGTCAAGTCTCATCTTCATCATCGCTTTTACTATCAGCTTCTTTGCAGCGTCTGATGAATTAATGGAGCCTACTGAAACGTTAATCGAAGAAACAAATTCACTTGAAAAGCAGGTACTCGAAGACGCCGAATCGATAGAAGAACAAGATGAAAATGAAGATTCTTAATTTTAAAGATTCTTCAAGAACTCCGGAATTACAGATAGTTCAATGAGCGGAATATACATCCACGTTCGATCAAACGTACCCTTCGCATAGTCCCACTGTTCTTCAGGGTCCGCTTTGTATTTGATAAATGCTCCTTTCGGCTTCTGCTTTGTTTCCACATATAGAAAGAGTGGCATACCTTCAAGGTTATACCAACCCGGAATCGATGTCATCGTGCCCATTACATATTTCTCTCCTTTTTTGAAAAAGAGTATTGTGGCCGTGCGTTCCCGGGCCGCCCACCAATGGACCAATCGTACCAAATTGTCCAAATCTTTTAACTTCATGAGCGTAGAAGGTTTCAATTCAATACCTGTCAAAGTAATCAACGTCCGTCATAAAAACATCATGAAGATAAAGGCTTTGCTTGCTTGAAATGTTATTACCAGTATTTTTGAGGAAGGTCGTAGAGGCTAGAGTGTTATGGAGCTTCGAATTGCATGCGCTCAGATGGATATTGCCCTAGGGGATAAAGAAACTAATCTTGAAATAGCCGTTCAACTGATCAAAGAGGCTGCAAATCATGACGTTGACCTAATTGTTCTACCAGAACTCTTCACAACTGGCTATTGCCTAGATAGAGCAGATACTCTCGCTGAACCACCAAAAGGCCATTCCATCGAATTTTTACGCGATTTAGCCGGGCGATTTAGAATTTTTGTTGTAGCAGGTAGTATCTTAGAAAAACGTGGTGATCAGATATTCAATACGTGTCACTTAATCGGTAAGGATGGCAAATTACTTGGATACTATGACAAAATCCATTTATTCCCTCCCTTTCAAGAACATCAATACCTTTCTGCTGGTTCTGCTGCATCCATTTTCAAAACTGAACTTGGTTTGTTTGGCGCCATAATCTGTTTTGATTTACGCTTTCCAGAACTTACAAGACGATTAACCCTCAGCGGTGCGCAAATCATTTTTTGTCCAGCTGAATTTCCCCTTGATAGGATTGGAGTATGGGCGACTCTTCTGCGAGCAAGAGCAATTGAGAACCAAGTCTTCATGGTCGGGTGTAATCGGGTTGGCAGTGATGGACAACACCTCTTCGGAGGACGAAGTGCAATTATCAATCCTGAAGGAAAAACCCTAGCACAAGCTAAAGACGCTCCTCAGTTAATTGAAGCAACAATTAATCTGGACAAACTAGAGGCGGTTCGAAAAAGCCTGCCTGTGCTGAAATACATTCGCGAGAAATTTAAATTCTAGATTACGCTGGATTCAAGTCATTTACACAATTCAATCTTAGACCTAAAAGCGCCTTAAGCTAGTTCGGAACGGCGCTTTAGGTATTTTTCACGAAGGCGTTGATAGGTCTCTTCTTCAACGCCTCCTGCACGTTTGCGTTGATCCAACCGAGTAAGGAGCTCATCTATCGCTTGAAGTTCAGAAGTTGCTTCCTCACTTGAAATGGCGCCGTTTCCCGGGTTTGAAGGCGCTGCTGAAATAGTTTGAACCGGTTCATCATTCACCGAGTCTGATTCTGAATTGGATGGTGAGGGAGTCACTCCGTTCTGTTCAAGTTGTTCCTCCAACTTGGCCATCTCAAGTTCGATAGCATCAAGCTGTTCCTTCACCTGCTGGTCCATCTCTTCAGCTTCCTCTGAACGGGGTCGTCGAGCACGGAGAAATTTTGCACTTGTCGATGCCTGTTGGGTGTCTGGACTGCTTAGAAGAGAAGAATTGGAGGTGACACTGCTATTTCCCGAGACTCCTGGTTCAACGACAATGGTTTCAAGTTGTGCAGCTCGTTTATCTCGCCTTATTCGTGGTTTAGGTCTTGTGGCTCCTAGCGGTTCGCCAGATGCTGATCGTGTCCCTTGTGGTGGTTGACGAGAGGGTCCATTCGACGGTAACGGCGAGGCGCGACGGTCAAGTAATAAACTGGCTGCAATAAACGGAATCAAGGCGAAAATCATGACGTTCGTAATGCCACTTAAACCGGGAACAAGACTATCAAGTAACAGTCCTGAAAAAAGGAAGGCGTCAACAATTAAGAAGATCGCCACGACTACCCAAATGCCAATGATGGCTGATGATCGCTTGCTGGGCATGTTTCATGTGTCACCTGTATTGGGGTCTTTTGTTCCCCGCATCAAAGATGCTTTACGTCTCTTTTTTGTTTTCTCTATTCTTACTATATACTTGTCGCGTAACCGCGTGTATAATTGTTTTGAGATTGCGCGTTTCGCAAGCTTTTCATCAAGTGTCTCTAAAAGTTGTTGAATAGCCTTTTCTGAAAGTTCTTCTTCGGTGAATTCGTTTTCCCTGCTTTCTTCGGCGACTGGAATTCGACTATCATTTTCTGGTATTGAATCCGATGCAAGTTGCCTAAGAGATTGAACTCGTTGTTCTAGTTCTGCGATTCGTTTTTGAAGTTCTCTAATTGATTCATCTCTTTCGGGAAGAGATTCTGATTTTAAAGCGTTCAGCTGGGGGGCCGATGGCTTCTTTTCTCCCTGAGAAGGCAGTTCTAGCTTTAATGTTTGCGGCCTATCAGTGTCAACAATCTGCGCTTTCTCCTCTTCCGTGGTAGATGGCTCGCTTAAGGCGGCTTCGGTTGGAGCTTCATATTCCAATGAACGATAGACATAGATGATACTAATCGTAAGTATAGCAATAATGACTATTAATATGGCAAAAATGGGATTAACAAACCAAACAAAACTACCCAAAACAATCACAATACCAAGACAACAATACACCCAGTTTTCGCGTCTATAACTCATCACTAGTCGACCAAACTTGTATCCATAAAGCTGAATTCCCTCAACACAATGGTTCAGCAATCTCTCTCCTAATCTATTGCCTTAAAAGATTACGCGGATTCATTATTCTATCAGATTTGGGATGGATGGACACACATTTAAACCATTTTTCCTGCAGAATCCTGAGAGGTGCCATTTAATGCCAATTCTACCTACAGGAAAGGTTCCCCCCAAAATACTAGAAAAGACCGTATTCCCTTTTCTCGGCGCTGCTGATTCAGATGTTATCCATGGGCCTGGAATCGGGCGTGACGCCGCATTAGTCCGAGTCGAGAGAAAGGTAATTGTCGCCACAACAGATCCGATAACCGGTGCTGTTCAAAATATTGGGGCATACGTTATCCATATCTGTGCAAATGATATTGCCACCTTTGGAATACGACCTCGCTGGTTTCTCGCAACGATATTGCTGCCCGAAAACGCTGAATCTCACATGTTAGAAAAAATCATGGTATCGATGCATTCAGCAGCTGAAAGCCTGAACGTGAGTATCATCGGAGGGCATACCGAAGTCACCCCAGAACTGAAACGCCCAATTATTATTGGATTTATGTTAGGAGTATCTGACCACAATCAATACGTTGCTTCAACACAGGCAAAGTCAGGCAATTCGATTATTCTCACTAAAGGGGTAGCTATTGAAGGAACAGCAATCTTGGCGACAGAACGAGAAAAGCTTCTTCGAGAAAGGCTTGGTACTGAATTGGTGACTCGTGCTCAGCAGTATGTTCATAAAATCAGCGTTGTTCCGGAGGCAATAAAAGCAATGGAAACCGGTGCGGTCACAGCAATGCACGATCCAACAGAAGGAGGGGTAGCAAACGGATTGCACGAGCTCGCTGATGCCTCAGAGTTAGGATTCATTGTAGATCGCAGTAAGCTGGTCATTCATGAAGAGACAACCCGAATTTGTGATTTGTTTGACATTAATCCTCTCAACTTGATTGGTAGTGGAGCGATGTTAATTGCTGTTGAGGAAAAAAACGCGCCGAAAGTAATTCAGATCTTGAAGGAAGAGGGCATCTCAGCATCAATCATTGGACGCTTGGTCAAAGATCCTACTCAACGGAAAATCATCGAAAGCGACGGATCAATGAAGTCCCTGGTTCAACCTACTAAAGACGCACTCTGGGAGGCGCTCTCTAAACCATTGTGATAGACTCTAACTATTCTTCACATCTATCCGAGTCTTAATGATATCTATGAGTTTTCTTGCTAACTTCGCTTTGGAAGCCTTTGGTAGGTGAATTACTTGTTTCGTCTTGTCAATTACAAACACTTCATTGGTATTTGTTTGAAAACCCACGCCTTCGCGCCCAACATCATTTGCTACAATTAAATCGGCTTTTGCTTTAACCAAACGTTTGTGGGCTCTCAGAACTAATTCTTGATCTGAGACGTCATGTTCTGCTTTGAAAAGTACGAGAATAATGGAATCTTGTACTCCTTTAACAGCATCAACAATTTTTTGCGTTGGTTGAAATGTGACCGATAACGTCTTTCTCCTAGCAGTAGGCACTTTCTTTTTTCGTTGAGTCTTCGGCTTCCAATCTGCTACTGCTGCGGCTGAAATTAATACATCAAATTTCTCGGTTGATAATTCACTAATAACGGCATCATACATTTCCTGAGTGGTTTCTACAGCAATGACTTTCACGTTTTGGGGAGGAGATACGGTACCATGACCATATACAACCGTTACATCCGCTCCTCGTTGATAAGCAGCTTTAGCAATTTCTATGCCCATTCGGCCAGAGCTTTTGCTTGTTACAATGCGAATTGGATCAATATATTCAAGGGTTGGTCCCGCTGTTATGAGAAAGCGTTTTCCAACCAAATCGTGTTTTACACCTAACCGCTTTAGCACAATATCGACAACTTCTTTTGGTGTGGCAATTTTTGCTTTCCCTTCTTCTATTCTAGGTCCAATGAATTCAACGTCTAACTTCTCAAGTTTTTTGATATTTTCAAGGAGAATCGGATGTTTGTACATCGAGGCATGCATGGCAGGAACAATAATAATCGGTATTTCTGATCCAAATGCTGTGGTTACAGTTGAGGTAACAGGTGTATCATCAATACCCATGGCAATTTTTGAAATTGTGTTAGCGGTTGCAGGGGCAATCAATATCAAATCTGCCTTTTCCTTACGTTCTCCAGCAAGAGCAATATGTTCAATTTTTCCCGTAAGTTTAGTAATGACTGGGTTACCTGTCGCCCATTCCATCAAATACGGGTGAATGATTTCTTTCGCAGAATCTGAAAAAACAGCCACCACTTCCGCACCGTGGCGCATTAACAATCGCGCAATTTCTGAGCTCTGCACAGCTGCAACACTTCCCGTTATACAGAGTACGATAAATTTACCTCGGAGCGCCGTACTCAAGGTTTCAATGATATCTTTTGAGGGGTGAGTATCCATCGGCATCGAAATCATATCCTTCGTTTTTATTGATAGAAATGTATGCTTAATGGTATGTGTATTGCTTATCCGGGTATTTACTACTTCGTACTTCATTCACAAATTCCATCACAGCTTGACTAATTATTTCATTCAAACTAGCAAACTTCTTAACGAATTTGGGTAGGTGATTATTACCGACCAATCCAAGAAGCTCAGTGACAACAAGAACCTGGCCATCACAATGTTTTCCTGCTCCAATTCCTATCGTGGGTGTCTTAATATCATGAGTGATTTTTCTTGCCAACCATTCCGGTATACACTCTAACACCAGAGAAAAGACGCCAAGCTTATCTAATTCTAAAGCATCCCGCCAAATTTGATCTGCCTGTTCGGGGGTCTTACCCTGAACACGAAATCTCTCTGCTGACTGTGGTAAGAGTCCTAGGTGACCCATGACGGGGACATCATGCTTTAGGAGCATCTGAATCACCTCGGTTTGGTTCCCTTCAATTTTCACCGCGCGGGCTCCCGCCTTGCAGAGCTGCTTAGCATTTGTGAGAGCCTGTTCTGGGGAATCGTAGCTGTGAATCGGCATATCGGCGACTATCAGTGTGTTTGTTGCTCCTTTAGCAACCGCTTCTGTATGATAGAGCATTGCATCCATAGTGACTTGTTTAGTGTTAGGATTGCCCTGAAACACCATTCCAAGGCTATCACCCACCAATATCATGTCAATATTGACAGATTCAAGAATTCGTGCAATCTGATAATCGTAGGCGGTGAGCATAACGATTTTTTGTTTTCCTTTTAGTGCTCGGATTTCGCTTGTATTCATTCTATTCTATCCTCCAAGAAGTGGATTAGTTGTGTAAGTGTTTCATTAACAGGTGTTGGAATCTTGTGGCGTGTTCCTAATTCAACGATTTTGCCATTCAGAAATTCTATCTCTGTTTTTCGTCCACGTAAAATGTCTTGAAGCATCGAAGTTCGGTTTTCAAAATTTGGAAATTGTGT
>JABXGS010000227.1 GCA_016550425.1 archaeon | reverse complement strand
TCTCAGGAAAACAAAGACTGCAAAAGATATCTACCTAAAATGGGGTAGAGATACTATCAGCTGGGGAATATACATCTTCAGAAATCCGTGAAATCAAGATGGCGGACCTTACCAAAGATATGCGGTAATTTCATCCGCTAGCTTAAAGGCGTATGCAAATTAAAAAGTGACCAATTTAGGCACCAAACATATGGGAACGGTCAATAGTGTTCATGATCAAAGGCATAACCGCCATTCCAAGAATGTGTCCAAGAGCACCCTTTGCACAGGTCCGTTCGCTAAACTGTGTGACATCATCATTTCGAATTGTTGGACCTACTAAGATTATTGGAACGGGATCTCCGGTGTGTTTTCCAGTGGTACTGGTTGTTGTGTGGTCGCCTGTAATTGCGATGTGCGTATGATCCATGTCAATGAGTCCGACTAGCATTTGGACCATGTGATCGAATTTTTCGACCATTGCGATCTTTTTCATTGGATCTTTATCATGAGCAGCGCTGTCGGTGGGTTTGAAGTGGAGGAACACATAGTCATGGGTTTTGAGGGCTTTCGCCGTAGCCTTAGCTTTTGCTTCAACATCAGTATCATAGCTAGCAGTTGCACCCGGAACCTTGAGTACGTCCATGCCCACGCTTCGTGCAACGCCTTTATAGAGAGCCCCGCCAGCCACACAAGCTGTAGAAATGCCATATATTTCCTTAAGGGAGGGAATGATCGGAACTACTCCAGCTCCTCTTAGTAACACGATATTCGCTTGTGGTAGCCCGTCCTTCTTACGTTTCGCGTTAATTGGACTGTCAGCAAGGATTCGATGAAATTCGCGTGTGGCTGTGTTAAGAAGGCGCGCAGTTGTTTTTGCTTCTGGAGTTTCGTCCAACGGTGTAGACTCGAGTACGAAATCACTGTACCCGTGAGGATCGGTATCAGAAATCGCGGAAGATAAGCCTTCGCCACGGAATACGACCACGCATCGATGTTCAACAGTGTGACCTACAACTACTTTGATTTTCGGAAACCCAGGCACTTTCAAATCGTGAATGAGCTTCGCTAGTTTCGCTCCTTCGGGGAGATTGCGTCCTGCGCGGCGGTCAAGGACCTCAAAGGTTTCATCTGAGGTTTGTCGAACTGTTGCAAAATTGCCGCGAAAGGCTACATCCTTGGGTTCAAGGGTAAATCCTGCTCCAAGCGCTTCAAAGGGTCCACGTCCTGTATAACAGTTCCACGCATCATAACCAAATAAGGAGAGATGCCCAGTGTCACTACCGGGGGGAATCCCAGGAGAAAGTACATGGAGTAATCCAGTAGCGCCTTGAGTTGCAAGCGAATCTAGAGTTGGTGTCTTAGCTGCTTCTAGAGGAGTCTTTCCTTTGAGGGCTGGAATCGGTCGGTCTCCGATTCCGTCAGCGATGATTAGGATGGTCTTTTCTGCGGGCATGGTATGGCTTACTCCTATGTTTTGGTCTCTCGTGCAATAATAAAAAGCTGTTCCCATTACCGAAACAGCAAAAAAGCGGGAACATAAAGAGGGAGTGGCTGCTTTTTATGCCGAGGTGGCGGAGTGGCCACGCGACAGCCTGCAGAGCTGTTCTATATGGGTTCAAATCCCATCCTCGGCTCCACCCCTCATGTCCTTTACGACAAGTTAGATTAGCTTTGAATCTATGTTTAACCTTTGCAGATTAACCAGCGGAAATATCCGGAGCTGATATCGGACCAACTGAAATGGGGATGAATATTCCTTTCATGCGCAATTGGTAGATACCCATCAATGCTTCGAGCTTATCGGTTTTCGCCGCTGCGATGTAGGTACTGAGAACTTGACCAAGAAAGATGTATTCTCGGTCAATTGTCAGTTCTTTGGAAAGTTTATAGATGTCAGATTCAACTGAAGTGAGTGAAGCGCCTTTGGGTTTCTCTGCAATAACGCTGTGAGGATGACGCAAAGAAATGAGGAATACCTCCTCAACCAAATCAGAGGCGCTATTGAATTGGTCAACACGACCTTCCCAGTGTTCGAAGTCAGCATGATACCGTGTCTCGAAAGCATCAGTAAAGGTTTCCAGTCGATTTCTTAACTGCTCGCTTGGTACACCACTTAATACGAGAGCGACTCGGACATATGTGCCATCATTAATGAGGATTCGGAAGCCTTCGTACTGGAGTTCCCGGAGAGTTCGTGCATCTTCTGAATCGTCAGCTAGACCCTGACTGTCGCCTAAATCATGCCCAAAGGTTGAGATGGCTTGTAAGAAACCAGCAACGAGAGTCGCATCTTGACTTTCCTCAGCAAAGGGATCAAAGACACAAATACCACTTTCTTTATGGAGAACTAGCAAGCGGTTTAGATTCGCTACATCACTGAATGTATCTGCAATAGCCTGGTATTTCGCCAATTTCTTCTGGCGTTTGGGAAGCGAAACGTAGTGGCGGTACGCTAGCCCAGAACCAAGCGGGACGATAATGACTATCGCGGCAACCATGAGGATGAAGGGCAGGTTTTGCGCTATGAGTGAAGTCATTGACATTACGTTGACTGGTTGACTCATTGGTGTAATCTCCATGTTCGTTAGAGAACCATAGTTCTCTGCCCCTTCAAGACTGATATAGAAAGTGTGCTCTCCTTCATGAGAAAGCGTGCCTTCGAAGTGAACCCACCCATCATCACTGACATATCCGATAATGGGATCGTAATTTCCGGTTTGGGTTGTAATCGTAAGGATGATTTCGGTACCAGGAGGTAGGAAGGCCAATATGGGTTGTCGGTTTAGTCCACCATAAGAGAGTGAAACCATTGGGCTACTTGAGTTCTCAAGGTAGAGTTGGAGATTCATCCACCAGTCTCGTCCATGATTTGGAACCGTTAGAATGTCAAAATTAGATTGAACGTTGTATCCAATTGTCTGTTTTGGTAACACGGTTAATGTAATTACGGCAATGGCGTCTGTGAAATCTCGTGC
>JABXGS010000226.1 GCA_016550425.1 archaeon | reverse complement strand
CCCGCAGTATCGGTGAGTACCGACCATGTTTGTGTGGAATTATCGGGTGCTTGAATGGTAACATTAACTTGTGCATTAGATACGAACCCCGCTCCATAGATATTCGCTGTCTCATTGGGCTGATAGACAAATTCATCGGCCCAAATGAGACACGAGCTGACAATAAACGAATTTTCTACTGAGTTAACCCCATCACCTGCGGTGAGGTTATAGATTCCGGTTGCCGCTGTTTGGTGATAATCCAACGTAAAAGCACCAAGTGCATCTGCGACTACACTTTCAAAAACATCGATGTGATTCTCATGTTGTCCACAACAACAGGGACGTTCAATCGTTACCGTTATTGCCGTCAAAGGAGTAAAATGCTGACCGTTTACCGTAACAGTTTCATTACATAAATAAGTGAATTTTTCCGTTGTAATCGAGGCATTAACCGTTTCAGTCTCTGAAGGCGCTACAGGGTAAGCCCCTTCATCATCAGAAGATCCCATAGCAGCGCTAATACTCTTAGAAGACTCGACACCTACATCGGTTGCACTGGATGTCAACAGGTGATCATTATTTTTCGCTGGTATCATCGCTGATGAAGAATTGTTCACTGAAGGGCGTATGGTGGGAAGAAACAAAATCCCAACAATGGCAATAACTAGAACACTAACTAATACAGTTTTTCTAACCATTTTCCATCTTCCTCCATCCCAAAATGGGATTCACTTGACTATTAATGACCAGATTATATATTTCTTAATGAAAACCGTCTAAACACTCTAGTTAATCTCACCAAATTCTAGGCTTTTCACTAACAAAGCCTTGCTCAAACTCATTCATCAACAGGAAGACAAACAAACTACCAAAAAGAAAAAGTGGTCGTCCACCCCACCAGATCGGTACAACACACGTGTTCCCGGATTTTATACACCCAGACTTCTTACAGCACATAAGTCTCCTAAGGTATCTGCAGTTTTTCATCTTTTAGATTTTTGGGGTATTCTCTTTTGATGGCGCTACCCTTTGTTTGGAATGATCTTTTTGCTGTTGCAGAGCTAAAGAAATATTAGAATAGGAAAACCAATCGCTTTTACAGGTACAATTTTTCCTAACTTTTGTGACAGTTCCAAGAGATTATCATATTCTTGGTGTGCAGGATAATCGAATACGCGAAAAGAGAGTCTGGCCTCGGATTCCCAATAGGCTTCTTCAGATTCATCAAAAGGATTGACGCCAATATTATCTTTGACAGCTTGATTTATTCGATTCCGTTCCTTTGCCGTTGGAATCCGATTGAGTTCTATTAAGACAGGACTGGTATAATGCCCAAATTGACCCCCTTCTTCGTCTACCCACTCCTGGAACCACTCATACGAGGCTTCCACACCAACCCACACCTGACTTAATGGCAAAATCAAATCCACATCAACTAAGAAATGTAGGAGCAGTCGCATATCCCCGCCAGTGGTCAATACACCAGCAAAGTCTGTACCCTCAATCGTTTCAAGTCGCCCTTCTCCCCAACCATCTGCGAACTCATCTTTCCAATCATCCCAAGTTACTGATTTTGGAACCCAACCCAATGCCTGCACCACTGGACGCGCCAACATACGATTATACCACTCCACTACTAACATCTCAATTTCCCGTTTAACTTTGGAACCTAGCTTAGTATCGGCAAACACCAAATCAACTTCACCATACGCCCTAGATGCCGAAGCCAAAATCACAAGCGGTTCAGGAAGCAACACAACAACCATCCTCCAATCAACAAGTCGAAACCAGCTTACAATAGCACGAACTATTCAGAAAAACCCTTTGCCACGTGGCGAAGTCTTTACTCAACTTTTTCTAGCAAACGATACCCCTGCGAGAAACCAACCACGCGCCACCCAAATTTCGCCGTGACATTTATTGCCTCTATAATCCTTCCATACGACACGAAACCCAGCCCCGGTTTGAGTAACACATACCGTGCCCTCAGATTCTGAACATCTACTTTTCCATTCACCACATCATTGCCGAAACAACTAACCGATCCGACATTTTCGAAACCCAACCCATACTATTTATTCATCATTAAAAACTTCTCAGACAAAAATCCTTGCAAAGAAAAAAGTGGTCGTCCACCTCAGCCTGGTGCAACACCCGTGTTTCCGGCAAAATACACCCGCTCCCGTACCGCACATTAGTCTTCCAAGGTATCCACAGCGGGATACCCCAGAAGAAAATGATTTCTTAGGAGGTGATCCAGCCGCAGGGTAAGGAAGTCAGAGACCGTATCTCCAACCTTTTCCACTTACCGCAAGGGCCCGCTCTCAAGCTGGAGTTGATCCATCCAAACGTGGCTGGACGGGTTACGGCTACCTTGTTACTAATTCTCCCCCCTTGCCGAGCCCCGATTCGACACCACCCACCTACGCCCCGAAGGGTGCGGGTGGACAGCGGCTCATCCAAACTTGACTCGGGTGGAGCGACGGGCGGTTTACACTCCAGGCACTCGCGCGGTTGCGTGGATGTGTGCAAGGAGCAGGGACGTAT
>JABXGS010000225.1 GCA_016550425.1 archaeon | reverse complement strand
ATATTCATTCACATCATGAATCTCGGTATACAAATCTGCCACCGAAACTGTGGTGCCTGATAGTTCACCTTCATGCCCTTGAGCTAGAAGATGCACGATATGCTCCTGAAGCGTTTGAGGAACTTGAACTTCAATAAAAAATTCTTCTTTGAGATGTTGAAGACGAGCTTCAGAGTCTGCGAACAACTTAGATTTTGCCGGGCTATGACGATCAACTTGTTCAAGGCGCGCTCGGAGTTCTTCATCCTTAATTGGGTCTTGGGCTGCCATTTTATCCTTCAACCGTTTACCATAACGGGAGTAGGCTTCATCGAGGTCTTTTTCTTCAGAAGGCATTGCTGCATCTCCTACATATTAGTTCATTATTCCTAACAAATGTCGGGCTTTTAAAATCTCGGAGCAGGTCTAGGTCCTTAAGGAAAACAACCCAATTGATTAAGGATTACCCAAAAATGAATTCACAACCTATCCGAAAACAAATTGGCGCCACAAATCTGTAAACCATGATATTACTTGTATACACATATCACTTGAAATCTCAAAAATTCTTACAAGGCTGGGCACAGACTGCGAAGTTGGTTCTTGGCTTGCAGGTTGGATTATAGATAAGGTGCGTGGTCCAAAGGCATCTGGAGGCAAATTGTAGAATATTGTCCCATTATCTACACATATTTCGGGAAAACGAAATATGATATCCGTATAGTTTTTCTTCTGCTGAGTTTGATACGGAGTGAGAATTTCAATCTCGGCTTTCGGGAAATGCATTGGTTGTTCTTCAACAATTCCAGTATAACCGGATTGCATGAAGAATTCATTCTTGGGCGTTGTAAGATCTATGAGGCAAAAAGACGAGTTTGTAAATGAGGTAACGTTCAAATCGAAAGTGTAGCCCCAGGACTGATTTTGTGACATTGAGGTTGTAATCGGGTTTGCTTCAAACCCAATGTGAGTTTCATTATCAATGGTTGGATTTAGAGGGGGGTTCACGAGGCTTCCGATGCGAAGGACTTCATGTACAGTCATATTCGCCAAGAGCATTGTGCCATTGTAGACGTTTTTCGGAAAGATAAGCATCGATTCACCCCAATTATAGGTATTGGCATCTGCAACTTGTAAGGTATTGAAGGTTATATTGCAGTGCACAATCGTGGGAGTATTGTAGGGAATTGTATCATTTTCTGGCCGGATATCTAAGGTGAACGTATACATATCCTCCATCGTGTCGGTTTGCAGCCAAACGTTATCACTACTATTCAACATGTAATCCCACAAGAGATTGTAGTATCCAGACATTGTACTGTGCCCGCGAAAGTTACGTCTTTCATATTCAAACTGCATGTTTGGATGTATATTTTCCACTACGTAACTGATACTGTTCGCATCAGTTTCAGGGGGGATATAATATGCATTTCCATAATAGTCATAGAATACATGAGGATCAATTAGAGTGAAATTCACGTCGTCGTCAAATGTTCGTGAAAAAGTGAGGTTAAGCGGTTGGTTGCCTCCGAATGTGCCTCCGGCATAACGGCTAATCATGAAATCAATTTCAACGTGCCCCGATTCATTGATGAATACAAAAAAGGTGTCTTGTTGAAGAATATACAAAGCACCTTGAACCGGTTGGGTTGGTTCAGGTTCCGGTAGCAGATTGAGATAAGCCCACGTGCTGCCACCAATTATAACGGCAATTAAAATAGCAACTAGACCTATCCGGACCCAGCCCGGCATCCGACGAGGTTTTTGCCTTTCTGGGCGGTCTCGTTTCCGCTGGAGTTTTTCTGGTACTTTCTCAAGACGCTTTTGCCGTTGTTTCTTTCCTTTCCGTTGTCGACGTGACACAGTGAACAACCAACCTTTCAGGCGAGACCGTCGATTATACTTCCCGTATTTCAACCTTACGGCTTAGGCTACAAATCGTGTGGGGCTTGTTACAGGGCTAACAGAAAATTTAAATGACCCACTGTGAACAGAGGTCGAGCCATCCACTCAATCTCTTGTTGATAATCGTGGCGATGTAAATGTCAAAGAAAAAAGAAGTGCCTGAACCACCCGAAGCGAAAGAACCAGAAAAGGAAGCAGCACCAAGTGGCCCTGCGGAAGAAGTTCTCGATGAGGAGGATCAAGAACCCATCGAGGAAGAAAAGTCTAAGAAAAGAGGTGCTAAAAAGCGTGCCAAGTTATCGGTTCTTCAAGCTGCCGTCTTAGAAACTATCCGCGAGCGCCCCCAACGACCACGTGCTATCCAAACCATTATTCGAGGAGCTGGTGGAGTGGATGTTCCACGAAATGAAATTATCCGTTCGTTAAATGAACTGCGTGCAAAGGGTCTTGTTGATAAAGTCACGACAAAAGCTTGGCAAGCAAAATAGAGCATTCAGGTCTCTACTGGAAATTATCGGCCTTTTAATTCAGCTAATGCGCGTTCTGCGATATTCATCGCCTTTTGATATTTCTTTTCAGCCTTCTTTAGATCAACTTCAAGTTTCCGAATACGAGCTGTAAGTTTCGAATTATCCTCACGAAGATCATGCAATTTTTGTTCGGTGGCTTGTAACTCCGAACGTAATGCGCTAACCTGCTGGGGCATCTGTCCACCATTTGCCCCTTCTGTTAATTGCTGGAACCGCTCAACCGCTGCTTTGATTCGTCCAGCAAAATCTGTTCGTAGCCGGATTCGTCGTTTTTCTAGTTCTTCAAGAGTTTGTTTTTCAGCAAAATCAAGAGGGTTAAAACCCGTTGCTCCATGAGTGGTTTCTCGGGTTCGCACATCTATGAAAACAGGCACTTCAACGGCATCACCAGCTACAACAACTTGGCCAGTATCTAAACGTTGGATGTCTTCTGCCCATTCTTTTGAAAGGCCTTCAGTACTCGAGACCGTGATATCAACATCCCGAATATCAGTGAGCTGGTGAATTATCCAAGTACCGACTTGGCTCCTGACCGTGGTATCTAAGAGCTGGGGTTTCTGAGTAATCACTACCAAATTAGCTGCAAATTTACGTCCCTCTTGAGCAAATAGGCGCATCATCCCCGTGGTCGCTGCTTTCCCACGATTTGGAGCGAGTGTGTGAGCTTCATCAACAAAACAATAGAAGGGTGGAATTTCCCGATTGACAGCCGCATGATATAAGTCACTTAGAATTTCCTGTGATAATGCCTCCTGTACACCCAAGTCAAGGCCCCGAAAGTTGATTATGGTTCCTTGTCCCGATACAACCAAATCCTTAGGGTGTGTACCCAGGAGTGCTTCGATGGGTAAATCAGCTCCTGGATTGGCATGTAAGTCCGCAAACTCGATGACGCTCATCTCATAGCTGCGTGGTTCTACTTCAAATCGTTCACTCCCTTCAGAAGCAGGGATTTTGAGACTCGAATATTCTCCATGCCGGTCCAATACAACAATCGGAATGCCTTTTTTGAGAAATTCTTCCATGATTACGGCGGTTGTATAGCTTTTCCCACTACCAGTCTTACCCACCACAAAGAGGCGTCCTAGCCGCTTTACTGGTAATTGGGCTGGTATCGTATTACCAGAGATTTGCCCAACGTAGGTTCCCTCCTCGAGTGGAATATCAATACCCAATGCTTCACTCACCGTACGGGGTGTTGCCTTATAGATCATCATTTCAGGATTGAATGGGGTTCGAGGCATGGGCCCGACAACACTACATTGCCCTAAAGTTGCCCTCTTCTCGCGTGTTAATTCCTTGCAGAGCAGTAAATACTCCTCTCCGCGATGATTAATTGATAGAAAGTCATTTCGACCAACCTCGCCCTGTTTCAACACCCGAATTCTTAGTGTATGAGTTGTAGTTTTGCCCACAACTTCTGCAACAGGCTCGATTTGAACCGATTCTGGATCCTCTTCCCCATCAACACTTTCTGGTTCTTTTTCAGGTGGCTCTGATGACATCATCAATACCTCGCGCGTGTTATGCCTTTGAAAGCACACCCTTATAGACTTCGCGAGTCTCTCCTATTCGAATAATTCGCAGCAATTTTCTCTTAGTATTTTTACGCTCCATTAACTTGTTGTTTTCTCGAATCATCTAAAACCATTTCCGGCTTGGTTTCTGAGCCAACAGAACACTTTTTTCCTCTTTCACCACAGTCTGTAAGAGGGTCCTGCTGTGTCAACAGAGATTCCTGTTGGAGAACTATCACCGAGTCTAGCTTTTGGAGCTGCATACTTCTGCATCTCATCAATCGGCACTCGATTGATCAATATTGCTGAAACCTATACCGAAGAAGGCTTTTTTGGCACTGCCACGGTTTCCTTCCGGATGCCTAGTACTGATGATCGCCTTGAAGTAACCCTGCTTGTTGATTCAAAAACGCCCACAATCCAACTGGACATCACAGGGGGTGACAAAGCAAAGCGTCCTAATTATCTCAACGAGATTGCCAATCGAATCACAAAAACCCTAAAGCGTTTTAGCAATGTACCTGGTGTCAAACTCTCCCATGCCTCAAAAGCTGTGGTTGTCGAACGCAAAATCGATGAAGCTCTTAATCAGCTTCTCACAGACCCAGATTACCGAAAGGTCTATGTCCAGGTTGCAGATGCGCGTGAACGCTTAATTCGTATTGGTGGCGATTTTCAACCTGCCACCCTTGAAATGGGGGCTATCCTTGAACCCCTTGCTGGGAAGACAGGACAAATCCCTGAAGAAAATCGTGAAGAACTCGCCCTGAGTTTACTCCGTTGGAAAAAAGAAATCAAAAAAGTCGTCAACCAATTAACAAATGAAACCAACGACGAAGGCTAAATTGAGTTCTTGCTAAGCTCCATAACGCCATTTGTCTACTTTCTTATCTTGTTTCGTCTGCTTCTTGTAAACTTTGTAATGCTTCTGGCATAAGTAAAAGCGACGTGCCCGATCATCATCAAAGGCTGCACCGGCGGCTTGTAGTGCTTCACGGGCCTTATCAGCGGTAAGAGAACGGGTTGCCTTCTCATCACAGCCTTTAACACTACAAACCGTACCCTGCTTCACTTTTCCCAAGCTATTCAAACTCCATTAACCATATTCTACCTTTACTGAATCATGACTACATTTGGCTACACAATCAAGACATAGTATGCATTCGGGGTCATGGATGGGGCCAAATGGTTTGGTCATCACATCAATTCCAACAGGGCAGGCTTGCTTGCATCGTGGTGAGTCGCAAGTTGGGCCAAGACATTCGGTGGCGCTTCGGCTGACTGTGAGGAAGCTGAATTGTCCGACTAGTCCCATCATGGCTCCGGTGGGGCAGAGATAACGGCAGAATGGGCGCATAATGAATAGGGACAAAATCAGAACAATGGCAAGAAATCCCAGTCGGATGTACATCGCCCAGCTCCACGTGATGAAGGGGGGATTCCATTGAGTGAGGATTGGAGATATTACTCCATTGAGATATAGGTATGGCAAGATGACAAAGAATGTACCTGAGGGATTAATGGCTGTCCAAAATGCGGTAGCAAATGCAGATCCGAATAATGATTGTGATAATGCTTGTCGTAGGGGTTCATCAATTCCAAGAAATGTTGATATTCCAAGCCAAGCAACAAAGAAGAGGGCGACGAAGAGAATAACGTACTTAATGCTCTTCAAGCGGTCGTCCCATTGCTTAGAAGGGTATCGTTTTCGAATTGGTGTGAACGCAAAAAAATCTTGTACAAAGCCAAAGGGGCAAATCCAGCCGCAAAAACTGCGACCTACAAGAATTGGAACAATAAGGATGACACCGACAGCGATGTAGGGAAATATACCTTGCTGTCCGATAAATTGTATCATGTCGAAGAAGCTTGTTCCTGTTCCTTGGGCAATGCCCTGAGGCATATCAAATGGTAATGGGATATATCCAAAGATTGGGATGAACCAAGCAATACCAGAAAAGATAGTTCCAATAAGTGGATCATAGCCTAATACAAAGACAATACCTGCATAGAATAGCACCAAGAATGCAGAAAGTTGAACAATAAATCGGATGATGCGGATAGCAAGGAGTTCTTCAAATGCTTTCTTCACCCAGTAGTGTAGAGTTTTGTGGGGACGGGATTTTTCAAGAAGGGTCTTTTTCCAGCGTGATAGGGGTCGACCTAGCCTGTCCCAGATTCGTTCGTAATCTTCTTCTGGTTCGGATTCAGTTTTTGGTACGCTCACAGTTGTAATCCCCTTAGGGTGGTCGTGGGAAATAGGGTGCATAGGCATCAGAAAAGACTTGGAGCCATGAGCGGACGAGCTCATGTTGACCTAGTGCAATTCCAAAGGCAAGCGCTGCTAGTCCCACGCATAAGATGGCAATGGCGATGACTCGTCGGTTCATCCGAAATGACCTCCGGTGAGAGGTTCAGAATTACACTGGCGTATAAAATGTTTTGTGTTTAGGTGGAATTTGACTACAAGAAAGTGTAATAACTAGAAGTCTCGGAGTACCGTTTCAAAAATTTCAACTTGGTGTCCAAGAATTTTCGAACGCTTTTCGAGGGTTTCTTTCCGCGACTTGTAATCAGCATCTTTCACTTCACCGACGGAATATCGGGCATCTAATAATGAAAGTTCATCACGAATAGCCTTGTATTGGGCTTTCAGCAATGAAAGCCATTCGCGAGCCAAGACGACCTTTTCTTGGTATTGTGTATCTGCTTCGGTAATTCCCTGTTCATATTCATCCTTTAGCCGTAGATAGACGCTTTCCCGGACCTTTCCGCTTTCTTTTAGCTCTTCTAGCTTCTCTGCTCGCTCCTTCAAACGCAGCCTTTCCTTTCCTGCCTTCTCAAAATCAAATTCTTTGATTTTGGACTTAAGTTTCTTCTCGTTTTTCTTCAAGGATTTTATCTGCTTTTGCAGAGGTTTGATTTCACTTTCTAACTCCGCGATTGACCGATCACCCTGCTCCAATTCCTTCTCAAGCCTCTCGACTTCTTCCAGCAGTTCTGAATCTTCTTCTTCGATTTCTAATAGCTGTGATCGGATTTCTAGCTGAGCTAACACTTCAGCAGGCACCTCTGTTACAGGGGCCCGATCTGAAATAGCGGCGGGAGCTGCACGCCCAGAAGTCACCGGTCGCGACACTGGTGTTGAAACAGGTGCCCCGAGCTTCGACCCACAATATTTACAGAATTTGGCCGAATCCTTCACTGATTGCCCGCAATTAGGACAGATACGTGACATACACTCACCTGCCGAATCTCTTGTAATTTCACGCCTAAAATCCTTCGCCAACTGACATTTTTATCTCTCTAACCCCACACTGTCCGTAAAGTATTTTCCTCTGAACTAAGCACCATTACATGAAGGGATAGGAACATGCAATTCGATTTATTCTATTTCCTCCAAGCCTATTGGTGGCTCATCATCATCCTCATCTTCGTAATTATCCTACTCCTCATCGTTCCCTTCATCCGCGTTCTCAAAGAATATGAACGCGCTGTCATCTTCCGACTCGGACACGCCATTCCCGGTGTCAAAGGTCCCGGTGTGGTATTCCTCCTCCCCATTCTCGATAGGATGGTCAAAGTTGACCTCCGAGAACAATACTTCGAAATCGAACACCAACGCTGCATCACCAGCGACAACGCTCCCGTCGACATCGATCTACTCATCTACCACCGCGTTGTCAATGCCCGTGACAGCGTCCTCCGCATCCGCGACTTCAGCGGAGCTGCATTAGGCATTAGTCAAACAACCCTCCGTGCCGTTGTCGGAGATATCACACTAGACGATGTACTGGCAAAGCGTGAATATATCAACAGCGTACTGCGAGAGAAACTAGATGAAAACACAGAGCCTTGGGGTGTGAAGGTTACAAAAGTCGAGATTCGTGAGATTCTTCCACCTACGAAGGTGAATGAAGCGATGATCATGCAGATGGAAGCTGAAAGGCGACGTCGAGCTATGGTTACGGAAGCTGCTGGGAAACGGGAATCAACGATTGCCATTGCAGAAGGTGATAAACAATCGGCGATTCTGCGAGCTGAAGGTGAACGGCAGTCAGCGATTCTGCGTGCTGAGGGTGAGGCCTTGGCGCTTCAGAAGGTCTTTGATGTTGCGAAAGGGATTGATGAAAAGACCATGGTGATTCAGTACTTGGAGACAATACGAGAGTTAGGGTCAAGTCCGAGTACAAAATATGTGATTCCCATCGAATTCACACAGTTAGTGACCCCAATTCAGAAATTCTTGAAGGGCATCAAGTAGGATTTGGATACAACGGTAGTAGCCCCAGGCAAGCGGGTTTCTTCGGTTGTCTGTCTTATCTCTTGTGCTAATTCGTAGTCGTTGAATTGCATAGCTATTTAGCTGCAGCTTGAACCTTCTCTTTCACGGTCTCCCGTGTGTCGTTATCAAGAACGGTCGTATACGATTTATAACCAGGCAAACCCGTTCGGATTTCCTCGATAAGGAGCATAAGTGCCTTTTCGGATTCGAGCTCACGGACCTCTAAGCTAGCATCATCAAATATGAAGCTGACTTCCTTCCATTTCCCTTCTTCAATCTGATACATCATATACACATAATCGTCGGTCATAAGAATCGCGGAATTAACCTTCCATGCCTCTTCTAACAATTCGAGGGTTTTCGTGGCATTCTCCTCTTTACTCATTGGAATCACTTCAGTGTTAGTGAACTCTATAATTCCTCATAAAAATCCAGTGGTAAAAATGTGGAGGGTCATACCATACCTTAGGGCTTAATCCATGAGAAGACGAAATACCGTACTTTTCCTGTTTCAGTTGAAGTTGCTAAGACAAACCGTTTGCGTACTGAAGTTGCCAAACGTCCCGCACGTACAACTTCAATTGCCGAGACTTCGTCGGATTTCGCGATGACTTCAACGATGAAGAGGGAATGATCAATCCCTGGGCCATGACGGTAGACTGCAAAGTCAGCTCCAAATTTCAGCCCGGGTCGTACAACAAACCCCCGTTTCCGCAGATCTTCATAAACCTGGTATTTCCGACTGAAGTCCTTGTGTTGCTGTTCCGCGATTTCAATGAGATCTTTTTCTTTAAGTGGACTGCCTTCCTCTTCGGTATAAACTTCAATTTTGCCTTTACGAAGTAAATGTAGGGCTTCAAAGAATGAGAGTTGAGAAGGGCGATCAAATTCGGTGGTTTTAGGTTTTCGAATTCCCAGTGGTTTACCATAAAAACCGTCGCCATAGAGTTTGGATCCCTCTTCAGGATTCCAGATTACGACTTTGTTCTCTACAATTTGGGCGGAAATTCGTTTAACTGGTGGCATTTCAACTCACATGGATACAGCTGTGTGTATTCAGT
>JABXGS010000003.1 GCA_016550425.1 archaeon | reverse complement strand
TCGGCATTCCAGCTTCCTCTTTTCGGACAGCCTGAATCCACCTATCTAATGACACCGTACGCTTTGTTATCCCTCTTTGTGTCCTCTTACGTCGGGCCATGTCCGTTGCTCCTGAGGAATGTTAAGAGTGTGTTTTCATCGAGTCGATTATTGGCGAACAAATCCTTTTGATGAAGTACGTTATTGCCAATGACCAGTGCGGGTGTATTGTAGATATTTAGCATCAATGCGTCTACTTGAGCATCAGGCTCGTCCACCATGCGAACTGTGTGCTCAACACTATGGTCGTGGAGATATTCTTTGAGCACTTCGCATCTGGGACAAACACTGCTCGAGTACACCACACAGACCACGAAAAGATCCCGCCTTCTAACCTATTTTCACGTCATTCCATAAAAATCCTATTTTAAGTCGGCAGTGATTTGAATACGTAAATAGCTGTGAAGTTAATTTCTGATTTAGGTAATTCTTGTCTTCGAAGGAACTTAGCTATGTCTTGTTGCACTTGAGAGCACTCCCACAGAGGGAATGATAATAATTCACTAAAACTTCTCACTATCTCAGGTTATGGCGATTTTAATAGGCTAAGTAACGAAATAGACTTGAGAATAATAGAGTCGGTTGCGCGCGCATTGATTAAACAAACTTAGCCGCTCACTCGCTCTAGGTAACTATGATAGTTCATCCCGCAAGTGCGGTCACTCAAATGCCTTCCTGTCATCGCGGATAAGCGACCAGAGATTTTTCAGCTTATCGATGCAAATAAACCTGCCGATAACTTGTACTGAACCATTGGCGTGTCTCACAATGAAGAAAGATCCTTGCATTCAGTCTAGTCGTCATCTTCATTTCCTCCTAAACAATGTAATATCAGAGATCTTTGACACTTCGGAACCATTTGGAGTCTTGTTCTCTGGTGGTCTTGATAGTAGCGTAATAACCGCTATATTATCAGAAATTTACCCAAAGCCCTTTCAACTCTTTGTTGCGGGAGTCGAGTCGGCAAAAGATATTGCCCAGGCTCGTATCGCCGCAGCGTCCTTAAACCTTCCACTAACAATTCAACTATTCACTATCGAAGATGCTCAAGAAGCTCTTCCTACAATTCTGTCCATACTTAGGCGTGTTGATGTATTACATACAGAACTAGCCATTACACATTTCTTTGCAGCTCGCTGTGCAGCAAATTTCAACATTAAAACGCTTTTCAGTGGCCAGGGTGCAGACGAGCTTTTCGGAGGATATGCAAAACACGAAAAACAATTGATTGAAGCAGATGCGCAATCTGTCATAACCCAAATGGCAACTGATTTCCATATGCTTCAAGAAGAAACCCTTCCACTAATGACCGCAATAGCTAGTCACTTTAACCTGCAGTTGGTTTTACCCTACCTTGATCAGAAAATCAAGGATTTTTCCTCAACACTTACTCTTTCATGTAAAATCACGCAAACCAATGAAGGGGTTGTTCGAAAACGCGTACTCCGACTGCTTGCACACTCCTTAAATCTCCCCTCCCAGGTTGTTAACGCCCCAAAACGAGCGCTTCAATATGGATCCGGTGCCAATCGAATTCTGGAAAATCTAGCAGCTGAGTATTGGCTTGAACGTAACCCAACGCTCTCAAAACGAGAAGCCTGCACACATACGCGTGTTGAAAATTATCTAAAATTGCTTATGAAACAAAAATCAGTAAAATAAAATTCAAGATTCTATTTCAATAGTCCTTTGAGACGTTTGGTCATCGAATCTATCACTAAGCTAATGGCACCAAGTGGAGCATTACGATCAGCCAATATCGCTAAAACGTTTGCTTCGCTGATACGTCGTACAAGAAGGTACCCTCGTCCGCATCTAAGCATCAAATCCTTATATTTGCCAATTTTTAACTGACTTGCAGTCTGTTCTGATAAAGCACCCAAGGAAGCAATTGCCGCAGCTAATTCTAACTTCTCCACTTCACCTTTACCCATCAGAACAATAAGAGGAAAACCGTCTGCAGTCATGACAGCTGCACTATAAATTGAGGATTCGCGGCTAATAGCGTCATCGAGATAGCTCTCAACCTTAGACATGGTGGATGAATCAGAAACCGATTGCATACTTGTTTTCCCTCATTGTGAAGCTTTTAGTGTTTCCCGCATTCCCTAAAGTAACCGCATAAAACAAAGAATCTGCATCTTAGCTTATCTAACGCCCTTGGACTGCCAATACTTTTATTAACTACTCTTCAGTGTCCTTGTCCACCCTAAGGCTAGGTGACAGATAATGCCTGAAAAATCTACTGAATCTAAAGCAAAACCAAAGAAGAGCAAATCCAAGTCAACTAGCTCAACGAAGTCTAAGTCCACGAAGCCTAAGTCCACGAAGCCTAAGTCCACGAAGCCTAAGTCGAAGAAAATAACAACTGCCAAAAAAACTAAGAAAAAGCGAAAAGCTGCAATTTCAGTCGAAACCAAACCTAAAAAACCCCGCCGGCTTCCTCTTGAAAAACCTGTCAAAGGAGTACTGATGAATTTCCAACGAGGATCAATTAGACAGCGACCACAATATGGCTTAATCCAATTGGAGGGTGTGACATCAATTTCTCAAGCCGCATCTTATATTGGTCGTTCTGTAATCATCCATTTCAACGATCAAACCTCGAATCAGGGTCGAATTGTGTCAGCCCATGGGCGCAATGGAGTCTTGCGGGTCCGCTTCAGACGAAGTCTCGCTGCAGAAGCCATTGCAAAAGAAATACTGGTTTATTAATCGCCCTTCCCACCATCAGAAAGAAACCTTTTTGGCTCACTCATCCACTCAACATCTAAGTGCATTATAGACTTCGCAGCGTAAAAGTGGTAAGAATGATTGAAAACGAGAATAGGGTGAAACGGAAGGTACAACTTAAACCGGCCGCCGTAAAACGTCAAGATGTCTCATTACCAACGGAAATAATCGAGCAGGCGGAAGCTGCGGAGGCGGCTGAAGCAAAAGGAGAGGAAGCGCTGTTATCTGCCGATCAACAGGCAATATTATTCGTTTGTCAAAGGGGGCATCAATCGTTCATAAGCATTTTACAGGGTGTCAATAGTACTCGGGTTCCCATCGGGAAGAGCCCCCTCAAAGAGGAAGAAGTTCGCACATTATTAGATGAACTCGAATCCCAAGGATATCTAAAGAAAGCAGAAATGCATGACCAACCAACTTGGAGAGCTACAGCGAAAGCTCAGGCGTTGGAAACCTAATACTCGCTAGCATTACTGAATATCCATATTTATCGATAAAGGCTGATGTTGCAGCCTACCGACAGTGAATGTACAATTCAGTTGAATTTAGAATTCTGCTGCAATCCGTTCGCCGTGTTCGGTTAAGAAGTAGAAAGAATGGTATACTCCTCGACGTTGCTCGACGAGACCTGCAGAAAGAAGCCGCTTCAAATGATATGCGGCGGTACTTGGGGGAATATCTAACGCCCTTGCGATGTCACGCAAAAACGTACGTTGTCCATTAAGGGTTACTAAAATCTGGCGACGAGTCCGATGGCGCAAAACTTTCTCAGTGATAGGTGTCATTGCTTTTACCGTCCAGGTAATTCTCCAGCAACTCGATTGACCTTTATTTTACACTCTTAAATATATACTTTGCGGCATAAATACGTACACGAATCATTCAAGTGAGTATTTGTTATTATAGATAATAAATATTCATTAATGACTAACCGCTCTTGTGTGAGAACTCTCTTGTAAATAAAAACTCATAATAAGAGGTATATCTTGTTAGACTAACCAATACTTTTAGACTTAAAGATAAGAAACACGGCTGGCGTGGTTAAGCGTGTCAAAAGACCGAGGAAAGGATACATATGATCTCATAATGTCCCTTCTTTCTCTAAGTGAAATCCAACGCCGGATTCTTATTTCATTGGCCCACATCTACCCTCGGGCAGCTTCAGGAAAACAGCTCATTACATTAATTGGTTACAGTGGAAAGGCCAAGTCCTTATATCGTGGTCCCCTTGAACGCCTTGAAAAAGAAGAACTTATCCTCGTCGATCGATTAACGCCTCGCCTTCATTCAATCCGGGTAAACCACCTGCACCCATTGATAGCATATTTGCTTGAACTTATCGAAACCCATGGCAAAAAGACGATGGAGCTTTATGCTCAAGCTTTGGAGGATGGAACATCCATTGACACAGACGAATGAACAACTGCTCACGGGTATTGTACGAGAGCAATATCTCATAGAATGGGTTTTCCTTGGAGTCCTATGGGTCGTCAGCAGCATCTGTGCTTATATCCTAGTTACCAACCTCCTCCTACTCCCATCCTTAGGTCCACCCTGGACTCCCACTCCATACCAGACTTGGTGGCAATGGTTATTATTAGCATTCCAACATCCCTACGTTTGGCCTGCAGGTCTTGCTACAACTATCGCCCTAATCCTAACCATCAGTGTAACCATCTACTTTGCAATATGGATACCTGAAAGGGTTGATCGAACAATTCAGTTAGAACTTCGCCGAATTGGATCGACTACAAAACTTAGGCTTCATCGTCAATATGCTACGAAAATAAATTCAAAGGGGCTGCTCATCACAAAGTTGTTAGCAAAAACCACAGGCTCTGGAGAATATGGCCTGGTGGTATTACGCGCTTCTTTTCCCAAGGCTTCTCCAGAAGAATTGGAAGCAGTTGCTCAACGGAATTTCTTAGCTTGGGACAAAAACTCTATTGCAACTGTTTCATCAGTCGATGAACTACATTTCAAGATTACCCAATTGGCTCGGGCTTTCGCAGAGTTATAAGGCACTTCATTACTCTATCGGATAAGTTCTGTGACTGTTCCAATACACCGAGTATTAGCTTCACGAGTTACGATGCGATCGCCAATTCGTAGCATCTCTGGACCTTTTTTGAAAACCATTCGAACTCGTGCTACGTCGCCGACAACTAAGTACTCTTTATCAAAGATTTTCTCATAAATAACGGGTTGTTGAATGGTGGCACTATGAAAGACTGGTTCGTATCCTGGACGTATCCTTGTGGGGTGTCGTGTAACGATAATTGTGGCATCAAAAGCCTGTACTGCTTTTGTATCTGCATCCTTGTCACTAATAATTTGTCCGCGTCTGACCTTTTCAGGTGGAAGTCGCTTGATATCGAATCCAAAGACATCACCCGCTTTCACCCGTTCAACACGTTTTTTGAACACTTCAATTGAACCTATCCGACCTTTCATAAAGCGCCCGTCATTGTCTGGACCACAAAGAATCGGTTGACCAGGTTTGAAGATACCCTCCTGGACTGTTCCGGTTATAACAACATTGGTTCCCCGAATTCCACGGTATACCTTGTCGATGTATGCAAAAGCAGGTTTTTCGATGCGTTCAACTGGAATGCGGGAGGGGATATATGCCAAAGATTTTCGTAGCAAATCTAGCCCTTCTCCCGTCACACAACTCACTTCAAAAACTGGAACAATAACCCGATGGGCGATTTCGCGGCAAATTATCCGTATATCGTCATCGGAAGTGACCCTAAGGGGAACATGACCAATTTCTTTAATCGTTTCGAAGACAAGGTTTCGAACCTGAGAGCGAATAGCTTCATCACAATCATCAACTTTGTTAATAACGACAAAAAATGGTAATTCTTGATTTGACACCAATAGTAAATGCTCCCGCGTAATATCATCCAAACGAAGTATTCCGCTTCGTTGTTCCTCAGCAATGGCAAGTTTGTGTTCATCTAAGCAAGGAACTAACAGCATACTATACTGAGCAGAGGCTCCGAGAACACTACGAATCATAGTTTTCGTATATTCCTTGTGACCAGGGGCATCAAAGATAGTAATTATCCGATGAGCCTTATCTAAGATTCTTGCACGGGTTGATTTTTGTAAAGGCGCTTTCATGGGAATGAATTTGCCTTGCTTATCAATGGCTGCAAATGTAACATGCAGATCCGCAGTCTGTCCGCGCTTAAGCTCTTGAGGATAAGTTAGGAGCACAGCTCTTGCTTGTCCGCTGCCATCATCAAGCTTGCATTGAATGAGGACACCAGCTACTGTTGTCTTTCCACTATTTACCCGTCCCACCATGTTAATACCAATGGTTTCAGGCACCATTGGTGTAATAACGCGAGCCAAGGTGAAACTTGTTACAATTCCCTGGTCAGTTTTATAATGAGTCTCTTCTAAAATATCAATTCCCGCTTCCTTACATAAGGCTTTGAGAATGATTTTACTGGTTTCCATCTCCTCATTTGATAGGCCATAGACTTCCCATTTTTTCCCATGAAGATCTTCAACACCAACAACGAATTGTCCTGGTCCCTCACTTGTAATAAGTTTCAATTGGGCGATTAATTTTGCCCTACGATCTCTTGTTTTATCTCGATCAGTGAGGGAGCGTTTGAATTCGGTGTTTCTCGTTTCACCATTCGCTAGCAGTTGTTTGAGATCAAAATCCAGTGTCACGCGCTTTTCACACACACATTTTGCTTCTTTTTACTCCACTTAGTCTAGTTGTCCGAATATCAGCCTTTTGTATTATTCTCTAGTGTGAGGAGGGTAAGAACCCCTGATTTTGCAGATATGGAATCACCGGAACTAGTGTTGGGAATACTGCGATAGCGCCTTCTGCTAGCAGCTTCGTTTCAGATAGCAGTTTTGATTGACGTGCAATGCAAGGTATCTTTAACTTCTTGGCAGTCATGATATCGATGGTTGAATCACCAATGAATAGAGTCTGGGCGGAGGTTTTCTGGAATTGGTCCAGAATTAGTTCTAATCCCTCTGTAGCTGGTTTCATGTGAGGCGCTTCATCACGGGTGATCATTTTATCGACGTAGGGTTTCAAATTATGTTTTTCTAAAAGAAACTCGGCTACTTGTCGATTATCATTGGTCAGGATGG
>JABXGS010000224.1 GCA_016550425.1 archaeon | reverse complement strand
CCTCGAATTTGGCTTGCCTTTCTTTTATGAGGTTAATGCGTCAGATCTGGGGGGAATCAGTTCCTATTGGGTCAACGATACCACGCATTTCATAATTGATATCAATGGTATTCTGACGAATGCAACTGGTTTAACCGTGGGGATTTATGGTGTCGAGCTTCGTGCTTACGACCCATCCACCAACTTCTGCACTGCAACCATCAGCATCACCGTCCAAGACACAACCGCTCCCACCTGGGACCAGACCCCTGTAAATCAACTCGCTGAATACGGGTTCGCGTTTACATATAATGTGAACGCCTCAGATTTGTCGGGAATCAGTTATTATTGGATTAACGATACCAGCCAGTTTGTAATCAATACACAGGGAATAATATCAAATAACACAAATTTAGCAGTGGGCGTTTATTGGATAGAAATCCGCAGCTATGACCCCAGTACCAACTATTGTTTCGCAACAATCAGCGTTACTGTCGAAGACACTACCTCGCCGACATGGGATTGGGTGCCTTCAAATCAAGTCAACGAGATTGGACAACCTACATTTTATGATGTTGATGCCTCTGACCTTTCCGGCATCTCTTCGTACTGGATTAATGACACGAGTCGCTTTTCGATAGATATGAGTGGAACCATTACGAATGCCACGTTCCTTGTGGTGGGGGAGTTTTGGGTTGAAGTTCGGGCATACGATCCCTATACAAACTATGTGAGTGCAATCTTTCGGTTCACGGTTCAAGATACAACCGCTCCGAGTTGGATTACACTTCCAACCAATCAAATCCTTGAGTTCGGTCAAGCCTTCAGCTACGATGTCGACGCCTTTGACTTCTCAGGAATCGCCTCATATTGGCTTAATGACACAACCCACTTCGCGATTGACGGAACTGGAAATATCAGTAATGTCACTGGACTGTTGGTCGGAATTTATTGGGTTGAAATCCGCGCCTATGATCCATATACCCAATTTGCTGCTGCCACCTTCAAGATCACCGTCCAGGATACCACTGCTCCCACTTGGGATGAAGTGCCATCCAATCAGTTCTTGGAATTTGGCCTTGCCTTCTCTTATGAGGTCAACGCGTCAGACTATGGGGGAATTAGTTCCTATTGGGTTAACGATACAGCGCATTTCACAATTACCGTTGATGGACTCCTGACGAATGCAACTGGTCTCACCGTTGGAATTTATGGTGTCGAGCTTCGGGCCTATGACCCTTCTAACAACTACTGCACCGCAATCATCCAAGTTATCGTCCAAGATACCAATGACCCCACATGGGACGAACCTGCTACAGACCAACAGTTCGAGTTAGGAGACATGTTTAGCTATAATCTCAATGCCTCTGATCCCTCAGGGATTAGTCAATGGTGGCTCAATGATACCACTCACTTCGCAATCGATAGTACTGGTCTGATAACCAATGTGGGATTAGTCCCCGTTGGCATCCATGCCCTTGAAGTCCGCGCCTATGATCCTTACAGCCGCTATTGTTCCAGGGAGTTCACAATTACGGTTGAGGATACGGTGATGCCAACCTGGGATGTTACCCCAACGAATCCGGTCATCGAATTTGGTGATAGTTTCAGCTACGATTTGGATGCGTCAGATCTTGGGGGAATTAGCACCTATTGGATAAACGACACCAGCCATTTCGCCATTGATAGTAACGGACTCATCTCCAGCATTGCCACCTTACCAGTCGGAACACACAATATAGAGGTCCGCGCCTATGACTCCTCCAACAACTATTGTCAAGCCTTTATCCAAGTCACAGTTGAAGATACAACAGCCCCAACATGGGATCCAACGCCAACGGATCAACTTCTCGCACCTGGTGAATCATTAGACTACCAATTATCCGCAACTGATTTGTCTGGTATTCATCAATGGACCATTAACGACACTACGCACTTCACTATCTCCGGAACCGGGCGCATCACTAGTGATGACCCATTAGATTCTGGTGTATACAGTCTCCTTGTAACCGTCGCTGACCCCTATGGCAACACGCAAACCGCTACGTTCACCGTCACCGTTCTTCCCCCCGCACCACCTGGAGTCCCCGGCTTCCCCATCGAAGCCATAATATTAGCATTAATAGGAACACTTGGTCTAGGAGTTCTCATTCGGCGACAAAGAAGAAAATGAATACCACTTGCTCCCCCAAGTCAAGAGTGCACCACCCATTCCGGAAAGGTGATAGTAGGGAGAGAACGTTGCTACTGTGTTTTACTGTGCATTGTTTCCCTAAGTAGGAGCGAGATTAGTAACGCGAGTAGGTCGAGGACGACAAGGAGTATCATGGCCCAGAAGAAGGAGTAGAACAGCGAATTTGCCGCGTCCATTGCGAGGATGAGGACGATGCCACCGGCTTGTCCAAAGATCATGAGAACTCCAGCGGAGGTGCCTTCGGGAATGGGTGTTGTCATTTCAGCCCCCGTTTGTAATCCGAGTGGTAATGCGGGCATGAGGAAAAATCCCAGCAGGAATGCCGATGCCAGTAGTACAGTGTAATCGGGATGATACGCTAGTATGAATGTGAAAGGTGCGGCAAGTAGGAGGGAAAGGATGATAAACGGTTTACGGCGCTGATATTTATCGGATAAAGTGGGAATGATTACGGCTCCGATGATGCCTCCTAGAATTATGGTAGCACCCACTATCCCAGCTTGAGTGATATCAACGACCCGACCTGCAAGAATTTGTTCAATCCAAGTAGCAACACCGTTAAAGATGCCCATCCCGACGAAGAAGAGGACTATTAGGATCATGAATTGTTTCATTCCAATGATTTGACGCAGCCCCGTGATCATCTTTTCGTCTTCGGGTTCATCGGGTTCAGGAGGGGATGGCGGATGTTCTTTGGCTATTAGTAGAAACAAAACCGCAGCAATGACAGCGACCACCGCATAGCTGACCATGGTATAAAAGAACCCGATGCCAACAACAGCAAAAGGTGTGACCAATAATCCCAGCATGATTCCAAGGAAAATAGCCATAGTACCTAATCCTGTAGCAATGCCCCGTTCCTTTGCTGGAAACCAGCGCCGGGCAATTTTGGTGGGGCTGTTAAAGATAAAGGGTTGCCCAACTGCTATACCAGCCGAGAAAACTAACAAGAGGAGATAGTTGGGTGCAAACACACGAAATACAGCAAATAGAGCGGTGATTATTGCACCGACACCAGCAGCGTATCGAAAGCCTTTACTGTCAATTAAATACGCTGAGGGAATCGAGACCGGGATGTAGACCACCATGAAAATCAGGGAAAGCAGTGCCACATCAAGCTCGGTAGCACCGTAGAGGCTAGCAACGAGTGAGGAAATCGGTGCAAAGGTAATCCATAAAATCTGCGTAACTGCTGCGATGAACATAAACACTAACAAGACAATCCAACGATATCCATATACAACAGGTTCGATTGATTTTGCCAAGATGGTCCCTCCTTGACAGTGTTGTCTACGACCAAAAACCATAGACTAGTACGAACAATTGGGCAATGAGTGTCTAAAATACCTAGCTGTTGTTGTTTTCAACATGATATCTATGAAGAAAATGGGCAAAAACGAGTCTGTTTAGATGAAATATACGGTTGGCGTATGCGATTTTTTCTGAGTGCTATTCGCCTTTTAGGGATACGAAGTAGAGATGTTGGTTTTACGTTGACGCTAGCCCTGCCTCCACTCTATCGAGCCATTCGCTTACTAGACTGTTGAACAATTTTGATTGTTCCAGTTGGAGCGCATGACCGGCTTGGTCGAGTACCGCGAATGTCGCTCGGGGATAATTCTCAAGAATAGTCCAGGCATCACGATACCCCACCCAATGATCTTGGCGACCAACCAGAATCAGCGTTGGTTTGTCAAACCTAAATGAGGTAGGATTGAGAGTGAAGCTGAATTTATCCTTGCGTGGGTCCAATCGTGCTAGAAATGACATGTCAGCGATTTTTACCGCGGGAGTAACTTCTTGGGAGTAGCGATTCCAATGATTGTGTGTCTGCATCACTGCCACTTCCATGAACCCTTCACGATCTTGCGAGCTTAATTTTGCCAAGAACTCGTTCTCTCGTGCGAGCACCGTTTTTGTTGGAAGGGTTCTTTCTCGGGGATTTCCAATAATACGGGGCACGATTAAGAGAAGCCCGTTTACCAACTCGGGTTTCTTATGGACTATCCCTTGTGCAAGATATCCCCCATAGGACAACCCAGCGACGACAAACTGCTCCTCAGGAATGATTTTATTAATAAAACCAAACAGGAGCTCTAAGACATCATTCGAGGTTTTTATCCAATCCTTTCCAGGTGTTTTTCCATGACCCGGTAAATCAGGATAGACTCGTTGCCAGCCCTTACGGGACTTGAATAGCGGTTCCATAGATCCAACCATTGATCGATGGTCCAGGGTAGAGCCATGGAGTGAGATAATCGGGTGACCTTCTCCATAGACTTTGTAATGAATCGGTACATCTCGCACTTTGCATATCATCGACTAAACCTCACTTGGTTATCTAGATAACAGAAACATGTAATCTATCTTGTCATACTAATTATTCGACTTATCAGTTACTATAATTGACTTTCATGCCATAGGCGTTGTACCAGGTTTCTCAGACTGTCAAAGAAATACTGAAATGCACGAAGATGGTTGATCGCATTCACTTTGGGTATCCTATTGTTTGTGCGAACAGTATCTGCTGATTAGAGCGTAAATTAAATTTCGCGTGGAGAGTCACCGCATCACAGTTATGGAACCAGCTAGCGAGTCCTTCAGATGCGGCAAAGAGGTAGATGTTTTGGGCAATAAAGCCTGTATCGGTGTAATAGTACGATTTCTGAACTTCGGGATCCCCAATGCTTGGATCTGGCTGATTGGGTCCCAGTTCATAGCGGGAAAGATCGACTACGTAGAAGATATTCACCGGGGTGTTGCTTGTGAGGCTAGCTGCCCGTTGACTGCAGGACAGCCTGCGAAAATCCCCTGCGGAAATAGGGGTCAGTTGATGGGGAATGGCTTCATACAAGTAGAGGCCTTCCTTTAATGCTACGTACAGGTCAATTTCTTGGGAATTGCTTGCTGAAGGGGCGGTTCGTCCGGGTTTGTTAAAGGCAGCTGTTTCCCGGTTTACGCCAAAAGCAGCCCAAAGCAGATTGGAGAGCACCGGCAGTGGCAGCTCTCTCGAATCAATCTCCCGATTCGTCTGCCTACGGTGCAAAGCTTCCAGCACCGTCTTACCACCTTTTTTCTCAGGTTCGGGTAAAATAATTGGTTCCATTGCGTACACCACTTCTCCTATTCTTGCTTCCATTTCTGATAGACAGCCTCGATGCCATCACCCACGACTTCGATGTCTGTAATCTCACCTATACCCGCTTCATGGAGCCACCGAACATGATCGATTGTATCGGGGTCGATGCCAATGCACCGTGCAGCGGTTGCATCAGCTGCCACTGGGTCAACACTGGCAATGATGGTGTTCATCTTCACAGGGGTTCCACTCCAAGGACCTGGACCCGACTTACCATAGAAGCCATCGATGACACTGAGGGTGGGTGGTAGGGTCTTACAGATATCATAAATGAAATTGTTCGTACCGAGTGGGTGTAAACCGTATTTGTTCTGGGTTGTGAGCATCCCGAACATGTTCTTCAGCCCCATAGTAATCGTGGTATGCTGCAGCGTTTTCATGGAGGGCACCGTGATAATCGCAGACTCGACGGCGAGCCGGGCTACCTTAAACGTCGGGAGTGCCCGGTGGTCCTTCACTTCGAGTTCCACCTTATCGTCGAGCTTCCCCATGTTGATGTATTCGGACCCCAACCGTTCAATGACTTCCATCATCCCAGTCTCGATGATTGCATCATCCGGCGAGGTGGTTCCGCCTTCAGTTTCTACAACGATTGCCTTCTTGCCCAAGTCTTGAACCTTCCTAATTACGGCCTCTACCACAATGGGATCGGTGGTGATACCGGTCTCGAAGGGATCACTGGTGATTAGATTCGGCTTCACTAAGACTGTATCATAAGGCTCCAGGACCTTCTTGTACTGAATTAAGTCCAGTGCCCGAAAAACTGGGTCAAGACTTCGGTCGCCTTTCACAACCGCTACTACTGACATAGCTCAACTTACCGAATATCAGCTATTAAAATTCAACACTGAGGAGAATGTGCTTAGTGTGACAGGCATAGGATCCCTGCGATATTATTTGGCAGATTTCTAGGGTCAGCGAATTATCGCAATCAATTCCATAGCAACCACGTGTCGTAGGTCAAAGATGTTGGTGCATTATCATTTCTTACTTTGTGTATGGCGTTGCTGCTCTCCTTGGTGTTTCTTGGTTTGTGGGGCCTATTTGGGTGTTGGGAAGTGTTGTGATTTAGGGAAGTAGACTTCCGATGAGCACTAATGCACCTGCAATAATGAAAGCCGCTGCGGCGACATAGGTGATGGTGGTTGTACTTAGGTATTTACGGGCGCGATCACCCACGAAGACGCCAATCCCATTCACAAGGGCTAGAGCCAGAAATGCCGCGACGAAGACGAGGAGCAGCTGCCCAGTGGTGGCGGCTAAGAGAATTACGATTAATTGGGTTTTATCACCTAATTCCGCTAAGAACAGAAGGATAAACGCTCGCACCCAAACGCGGGTTCCATGGGTCGTTGTCGCTTCATCTCCATCGTCACTGCGTCTCGCTTTGTAGATGGTATAAATGCCAAGAATAATGAACACAAGTCCAGCGATAAGTTGAATCAGGGTCAGCGGCACAAAAAGCCCAATAAGAGAACCCACGAAGACGCCAAGGACTGTCACGGTGAACAGGCCCCCTAGCACTCCGAGGTACACTTGAGTGGGTTTTCCGGTTTCAGCGACGAGAGCGAACGTGACAAGTTGCGTCTTATCTGCTAGTTCTGCTACCAGGACCAAAAAAAATGCAGTAAAAAATAATGGCACTAGCAAGATACTCACGATTTCAACCTGGTTTTTCGTAGCGCTAAATGCTTAATGGGTGCTGAGGAACTCGAAGCGGTTTTACTGTTTCGTTAGTTCAGAAAGTTTATAGTTTAAGCTCGCTTAATTTTTTTTAAATTAGGCGTGCCTAATAACATAGTTTGCCTAGGTGGACGGAATTATCATGATTGCCGGATTTATCATAGCTCTGCGTGAAGGTCTTGAAGCCGCCCTTATTGTGGGGATTGTGTTAGCCTTTCTTGCTCGAACTGGAGGCTCTCAAAGATATTGGCAAGTCTTTGCGGGGGTAGTCTCCGCGATCATCGTTAGCATCGCCTTTGCCCTCGGGTTTCAGTGGTTAGCTGGCGGATTTAGTGGACCTAGTGCCCAAATCTTTGAAGGAATCACGACATTGATTGCCGCGGGTCTGTTAATTTCAATGATTATATGGAT
>JABXGS010000223.1 GCA_016550425.1 archaeon | reverse complement strand
CAAATTACTGCTACCCTAACCCAGGATGGTATTCCTCAGCCAGGGGAGACCATTGATTTTTACGATGATACAGAACACTGGTTCCTCGGAAGTAATATTACCTCAGTAGTTGGTGAAGCAAGTATTACTTTTGCGTATAACAATTCGGCTATTGTTGGCGGTCATCTTCTACGTGCGGAGTTTAGTGCCATTAGCTCGTTTGCTGTCGTCGCACTTCATGGAACGGCAAACCTCTCTTTAACCGTGGTTCCATTAGAGGCAAATCGGAGCACCTTTGTTCAGCTTAGTGGATATTTGATTGACGCAATTAATGGAAGAGGCATTTCGGCCAATGAAACCGGGTTCACGGGTGTTAGTATACTATTCAACTTCATTTTAGCTACGGAGCCGCTTACAGATGCACTCGGTTACTTTTCCACGAATTATCCGATTCCGTTGTCTCAGGCGCCTTTAGGTCCCACACTGGTGCAAGCGGCCTTTTCGATTCCTGGTATTATTGACCCAACGGTAAGTACTTTTGAGATTCTGAATGTAACCGCAACCTCACAACTTACCGTTCAAGCCATCCCGAATTCTATTCGACTTAATACGAATTCAACTCTCCAAGGGCAATTACGTTATGATAATGGAACAGGAATTGCAGGACAAGCGATTCAACTATTTTGGAACGGAACACCAGCGGGTGTTGTAATCACTGACAATGTTGGATACTATTCCTTAGAATATAATGCCACCAAAGTTGGACAGGTTCTGATTGAAGCACAATTTCTGGGCACCCAATACGTCTACGGTTCTCGGGCATCAAATCTCGCTCGGGTGCATGATCAAGGTTCAATTATCGTGTTTGTTGACGACGATGATGGTGATGACATCACACAGCGAGGAAATACTATCTATTTTTCTGGTTGGGTGGAGGACTCAAATGGCATTCGCCAGGGAGGAGTCACCGTTCTCATTTACTTGAATGGAACCCAAGAGATTTCCACTGTGACCTTGCCCAATGGTTCATTTTTCATTTCCTACCAAGTTGAAACAAACCAACCCATTGGCGTTCGAGAAGTAACTGGAGATATCGTGCATCCGACCTTAATAGTGATTACGAGCAGTGATTACTTCATCCTTAATTCGTCAACCACCATTCAGAATCTCGCAACTGATATTTCTCCAGTGATGCTGGGAGAGACCGTAACCTTGTCAGGTCAACTCGTTGATGACCAAGGAGTTGGTCTATCAGGACAGAACCTCGACATTGAAATTTCTTACTTAGCTATCTCAATTCCCGTTGGCACAATCATGACTCAGTCTGGCGGCACATTTACATTTGTATTTGTGGTGCCACCGAGTGTACCCGTGAGTGTTTCGACGGTTTCCTTTGATGTCACCTACTCCGGAACCACCTACTATGGACCCAGCATTGATATTGAACCCTTTGATGTATTCTCCAATGCCACAGTACTAATTGATGTACCACTCGGACCCTATGCTTGGAATGCAAGCATATTGGTCAATGGAACACTTGTTGATAACTTCGGACGCGTACTACCCAACCGAGATATCCAATTGTTCATTAATGGAACCAGCGGTATTTCCACTGTGTCAAATCAAATTGGCCGAGTGGGTTTTCAGCTCAGATTTGCTCCCTCAGGAATCAATGATGTAACCTATGCTCTTCAACTCCGACACGAAACGATAATTACCTTTAACTCATCTGTTAGAAACATAATTGTGGAGGCTCAACAACCCATGCAACCACCCCCCCTTCTAACTATTCCCCTTGAATGGATCATTGCAATAGTCGTTATCATTATCATTGTAGTAATAGTCATCCTTGGCTATCGCTACTGGAAACGTCGTCCCCGTCAACCAACCGCACCATCGATTGATGCGGCTTCGATGTTAACTGCTCTTCGACAACTCTTAACCGAGAAAAAATATCGAGAAGCGATTATCTACGCTTTTCGAATGTACGAAGCGATAATTCAAGCTAAGCTTGGAATTTATCGTGACCCGAGTATTACGGTTCGTGAGTTTGCTAATGTGACAGTAGCGCATGGCCGATTGGATTCACGTAATATGGAAGTTTTCATTCGTGGCGTCGAGGAAGCCCGATACAGTGACCACCCCATTAGCTATAACATGGCTCTTTCAACGTTGAGTGCTTTTGCTAGCCTCTATAACTCCTTGACCGGAGGCAATTTGCGGTTTGTCACGCAAGAACAACAAGAACCCCAATCAGATGCCCAATCAACCGAAAGCGGCTGAAGCGAAAAAACGAAGTAAGTTCATAAACATCCTTGTCTTCTGCTTCGTGTTCGCCATAGCCTGGCTGCCGATTTTCCTGAGCGTTAGCGGAGTTGGGGGGCTCGATATTCTGCCTTTTTCAATCTATAATTCTCACCCGATTCCAGGCGATGGTTGCTCTGAGCTCGCTCTTGAATTGGAAAATAACGGCTATGATGTAAACCCCCTTATTAGCTCCTTAAGCGTAGTAAACAGCATTCCGAAAAATTGTGTCCTATGTATAATCGGACCCACCCATTATTTCTCACTTATTGAAACTTCAGCACTCTTAGACTTCTTCATTAATGGCGGGAGTATGCTGTTGGTTGACGATTTTGGCTCGGCAAATACCATACTTGACGGACTGGCGATGTTAATTGTGGACTGGCCAAGGATTAGATTTACTCAGGGTTTGCTTCTTGATGCCACCAATAATGATAATGGAATCCCCTTGTTAGCGTCCATCGAGTCTTTTAACGACGGAGGACGAATCTTTTCTTCCGGGCATCATGTGGTAATGAACTACGCCACCTCAATTGACGCACCAGCGGGTTCTGCACTTGCTGCATCATCGACAAACTCCTGGATTGTGGCAGGTGACGTCGTTAGCCATATTGAAAATGGAGGCGACCCGAATTATATCGCTTACAATGCCACCCGAGGCGACCAACCGGGTCCCCTTCCGCTAATGGTTGAATTACAAATAGAAAATGGAACCTTGATGCTGCTGAACGACCCGAGCATCTTTATCAACAACATGATTGACCGGGGAACCAATCGTTTGTTCGCAAATGAACTTTTCACTTATTTAGCCAACCAGGCTAATGCAGATACAATCATTATTGATCACAACCATCTAGGTTGGTCACCGAATTCGCCAGTTCTATATGTTGGCTTGATGTTAGGACAAATCACCTATGTGTCAACAAATTGGTTGTTAGCACCGTTGGCACCTCTGTTAGCTATTTGGATGGTTAGACGTTATTTACCGTTTGAACGTCCTGAGAAACAGAAACCGATGGAGATGTATCGATTACGTGGACAAACGATGTTCACCAAAACGTTATACGAATACATTAACACGCATCAATATAACGAAGCACTTGAAATCATCTACGGCCAATTGAAACGCGATTTACGCCGACGACACGGATTACGCGTTTTCGATGTGCCAAGACTTCTGGTTACCGTTTCTCGCACTCGTCAACCAGGAGATATTGCCCAAATAACAGATGATTTTGAAGTATTAGAAAAAGCGGTCCGTGAATCAAAGCAAATTAAGCGCGAAGAGTTCTTGGATCTCTTTTTCAAAATTGAAAGAATTCGAGAAAATATTGGGTGAAATGACATGAGTAGAAGACGAAGACGGAGTGATGGAATGTCCATTGCAGAAGTCAGAACCCATGCTACTAACATTCTAGATGAAGTTGGCAAGGTCATCGTGGGAAAACGGAATATTCTCCAAGATATCCTGATTGGACTTTTGTCAAAAGGTCATATCCTCCTCGAGGGTGTTCCAGGAATAGCAAAGACGTACATGGCAAACGCCTTTGCACAAACCATTGGATGTGAATTTAAGCGCATTCAATTTACACCAGACATGCTTCCCGCAGACATCGTCGGGACAAACATCTATGATCCAAATACCGGTGAATTTCGATTACGAAAAGGGCCGGTGTTTTCAAATCTTGTCTTAGCTGACGAAGTTAACCGTTCGCCGCCAAAGACTCAATCCGCACTTTTGGAAGCGATGCAAGAAAAACAGGTCACAATAGAAGGGTCAACCTTACCGCTCCCTGAACCTTTCATGGTTCTAGCGACACAAAACCCCATTGAATTGGAAGGAACTTATCCTCTTCCTGAAGCTCAAGTGGACAGATTCCTTTTCAAGCTTCATGTGGATTATCCGTCCGATGCGGAGGAAGTTGAGATTCTTCGAAGGAAGCATCAACCGGAAGAGGTGGACTTGGAACCGGTTGTTGATCCACCTATATTGCTTCAGATGCAGGAGACCACTAAACGAGTCTTTGTTGAGCCATATATCATGTCTTATATCCGCGATGTTGTTGTTCGTACACGAAATGATCCGCAGATTCTGGTTGGTGGTTCACCTCGAGCATCTATTGTGTTACTTGATACCTCGAAGGTGCATGCAGCATTGAGTGGGCGAGATTATGTGACCCCAGATGATATCAAAGCGTTGGCACCTCACGCGTTGAATCACCGTTTGATTCTCAAACCTGAAGCGGAATTGGAAGGAACTTCGGTCAACGCGGTCATTGACCGAATTTTAAGACAAATCAGTGCACCAGGAGCGTAAATTTACGTGTTCTCTGAACGCGGACGAACAGTCCTTCTCATAGGGATTTTCATCCTCGTCTCAGGGTTCGCTTTCACCAACTATGGTCTGGTCATTTTAGGAGTCTTTCTTATCATTGGATCAGTGGCGAGTTCCCCTTTTTTCCAATTAACAATGCCTGTTGAATCATTAGAGGTAATTAGAGAAATTGATAAACGGAAAATCTTTCAGGACGATTTTCTCCATGTGAAGCTTACGGTTAAAAACACGGGAACCCATCGAATTGATTCCATTGACGTTTACGATGTATATCCGGAGATTTTTAGACTAGTTTTAGGGAAAAATCGAATTCGAACACGTATCGACCCGAATCAAGAAGTAAAGTTTTCTTATATTCTCCAAGCCACCTTGCGGGGAAAATTTACTTTTGGACCCACTAAATTTCAGATCCATGACCGGCTTGAATTCCGTTTTGAAGAAATGTCAGTTGAAAACTTTGAAGAGCTTCTGATTTATCCGAACGTTGAAGAAGTTCGCATAATGGAAAGTCTAGCAAAGAAGCGTAGACTTGGACATATGTTTGGAATTCATAAGACCCGACAAATGAGTTTAGGCACAGATTTTACAGGTATACGAAAATATGAAGTAGGAGATGAATATCGGCGGATTGACTGGAAGTCCTCTGCGCGTTTGCAAAAACTCATGATGCGCCAGTATGAAACTGAGCGAAATATTCGAATATTCATTATCCTTGATATTGGTTCTACTATGGCCGCAGGGCGCCCTGAAAATAGTAAATTGGAAGCGGCTATTCGGGCTGCGATGATGTTAGCAAAAACGGCCATGGAAAGGAAAGACCATGTAGGATTGCTAACATGGTCAACTAAACAGCACTCATTTCTCAAACCCGGTTTGGGTGATGCTCAGTATCATCGCATGCTTGACTATTTAGCGGAAATTGAGCCAGGCGGGGAATTTGATTTAACGGTTGCAGTGGAATACTTAGCACCGCGTATAACGCAACAGAGTTTTTTCATTATCATTACTGATCTTGAATCGAATCGTAAACAATTGGAAAAGGGCATCAAACTGATTCGTGGTTATAAACATAATGCGATCATTATCCGACCATTTGGCCCCTGGTTCGAAATCGAAGAAATCTACCTTTCTCCTGTTGAACAAGCTATTGGAGAAGCTATTGTTCACAAATTGCTCGAAGAGCAGTCTCAATTGGCTAAAAGCTTTCAACGGGTAGGCGTATCAATCATTCCAGTGGGACCGGGTGACTTTCTGCCCACGGTGTTAAGTGAGTACCTGAAAGCTAAGAAACGAAGTATTGCGGTGATGTAAGAAATGGAGGTGAAAAGTAATTGAAGAGATATATTCTCTGGATGCTCCGTGGTGTTGCTGTTGCAGCATTCATTGCCTTTGCAGCCATTATTCTCCTAAATTTAGATCCCAACGTATGGCGAGTAAATGGTCCTGCAGGTATCTTCACCGCCCTTCTTGACTTTGCTTCAGGACTCCGAAATATCTTAACCCTAATGGTACTCCTTTTCACCCTGGTAGCTGCGTACATTAGTGCATTCATCGGATCATTTGTATTTCAACAGCCGATAGATACTCTCGCTCTTTATTATAATGAAGCAATTACAGCGTATTTCCAAGCCTTTGGATTTACTCTCTCTCCGTTATTTGCTGATCCAATCAACTACGTTTTTTCCTTTCTTCTCAGTCTTTATTTCTTGTCGTTTTGGATCCTACTTATCATTGCCATCGCAGCCGGTGTAATCTCCTTTCTCCGGATTAGTGGGCGCTTGGCTACTTTGTGTTTTGTATCGATGATCGGGCTAGCAAT
>JABXGS010000039.1 GCA_016550425.1 archaeon | reverse complement strand
TCCTTTTGAAAATCGTATATCGTCACTGGGAGCCCGACCAAGGGCTCGAAGACATCCAAGCAAAAATCTACACAGAAGCATCTGGCCTCCCAGTCCGGGCTGAGCAGATTCGAGCTCGAAACATGAGCCGCGATCCCCAAATGACTCGCTACGCCCTAAAGGAAAACGGCGACCCTCTCGCCTATATCACATCACGGGATTCAACCAGCGAAAAAGGACGAACCTACATCGGATACCCCTGGACTATGCCCGGTGCTCCTCCTGATGTCCAAGCTAAGTTATTTGACGATTTATTCGCATTCTTAAAAAAGAGGAAGGAAACTGAAGAAATTGCAACAACCGTTGTTCTTTCAGCGAAAATCGCCAAACAACAACTTGCCTACTGGCAAGAAAAAGGCTTTGAAGAAGATGAACGGCTCTACCGTTACCTTCTCGATTTTACTGTCAAAGAGATTGGTTCATGGAAGCTAGGAAAAGAACTCACAACTTTGACAAGTCGCGAAGCCACTAATAAGGACCTCAAATACCTATATGAAATATCCAAGCTGGATCCCACGCTTTCAGGAGAATTTCAAACCGAAGAAGCTCGCGAGAGTTACTTCAAGGACCGTGTACTAAAAGATGGTCATGCGGTACTCCTATTTGATAAAGAGAAAGTGATAGCCGCTAGTGCACCCCTCAAAATTGAACCCGATCAGCTCTTCCTCATCGCAGATGAACCACGGGTTATAATGCGGTTCACCGCAATCAGACCCGGTTACCAATACGCGTGGAAGCGATTAGTGGTCGAAATTGCCAAAGAGATGAAAACTGCCGGTTGGAGTGATATACCGCTACGAACCAACTTCTTTTTCTCAACAAACGCCCCAATCGCCATTAACTTCGCTGAAATGCGACCTGAACTTCAAATGTTCGAAATAATACTCAAAAAATCCTTTGCTGCCTAGGATACAAATGCTGGTTGGTTATGTCGATGACCACTGTTGCAGTCGTTGATACAAATTCATTTGGCAAAGCCATAGAAATCATCGGCGGGCTAAACGAGCTAAATGCTCCAGATCGAAGAGCTATAGTAAAGGTGGGTATCTATAATCCGAAGACCGGAATTTGTTCCACCGTAAAGACAGTGAATGCAATCATCAATGCTTTCGATCAAGTCCCTGAGATTTTAATCGCGGAATCAGATAGTGGCGCAGGTCCGGGGTTGAAACGATTAGAGGTCTGGAATGACTGCTATACAGAAAGAGCAACGCCATTCAATCTTTCAGAAGATGAACAGGTTACCCTGGTAGATGTTGCGGGAGAAAAGATTCCCTTTGCTCATACACTGCTGGAGCCGAAGACCTTCATCAGTACCCATGTTCCACGGCGCTATGAACAGGCTGGACTTGAGGATCTGATGAACATGGGTTTTGTCATCAAGAATCTCTTAGGCTTAGTTCTAGATACGAGCAAACATAGATTCCATGATCAATTAGCCACCGCACTCTTAGATATGTATGAAGCTGTGGGCGGTATCGACCTCGCGGTCATCGATGCAACACATGCATTTCTCGGCTGGAAGAAGAAACGCATCACAATATCCCCTAATCAACTCATCGTTGGAAAAGACGCCTTCGCTGTCGAGGCAGTTGGGATGCACCTAATGGGTTTCAATCCACTCGAGATGCCAGTATTAAAGGAAGCCTTACGAAGGAAGCTAGGCGAAATCAACCTAAAGAAAATCAATATCGTCGGAGATATTGAAGGTCCTAAACAACTGGTCTCTCAGGCGTTTAGCAAGCTTTTGCCTAAGAAGCAACGCCACGAGTGATAAATGATTCACAAGGGCTGCGACCTTACTCAACGTCGCTCTTCAATTTCTCCGCGAACCCTTTTTCCAGCTTCGATAGTTTAGGTGGAATCACAGCTCTCGCATATGCTTGGTTGGGATTTCGGGCAAAAAAGTTCTGATGATAGGCTTCTGCTTCATAAAAGGCTTCAAAAGGTTCAATGGCAGTTACAATCGGTCTAGAGTATTTACCTGATTTTTCGAGGTTCTTAATTACTTCCTCAGCAACAGCTTTTTGCTTTTCATCATGATAGAAAATGACCGAACGGTATTGCGTCCCAACATCATTTCCTTGACGATTCAAGGTCGTTGGATCATGTGTAGCAAAGAACACCTCAAGTACTTCTCGAAATGTAATCATAGCAGAATCATAGGTGATCTGGATTACTTCAACATGTCCAGTTCGTCCTGTACTCACTTGTTTGTAGGTGGCTGTTTCAGCAGTTCCTCCAGAATATCCTGAGGCAACTTTATGCACACCCTTCAATCGAAGAAACACTGCCTCGGTACACCAAAAGCATCCACCGCCCAAAGTGGCAAGTGCCATTTCATTGGTTTGATTCATTTTAATCTCACCGATTCTGATTCCCTCATCTTCCATTATACTTCAAAAACCCAATGAATTAACGAGAGCGAATCAAAATAGTGAACACGCTAAACATAATAAGATAGCAAAATTAATTCTCTATAACTCACTTTTCTAAGGACTAGCCATGTCTCCAATGATTCCAAATTTTACTCCTGGACTAGCCAAAGAATACGTTACAAACTATGATATCCCTGAAATTTCGGAATTTGTGAAGCTTCTTTTCCTACGCGACATTACAGGCGTTTCTATTTCAGGGTCAGTTTTTCTTCAACAGCAAAAGAGGGTGCTACCTCTGTTACAAAAAGGCATGGGTTCATGGATTGAGAAGAATCGCAAACGCACCTTCCTAAGCTTCCAAGAAGTCCTCTCCTTCTTTGGTTATCTTGGCCTCAATGGCACCAAAATTCCTGAACTTGTTGATGCTATTGACCATGCCTTCACAACCTATCCACGTCGTGGTGGTGCTTTCATAGCAAGCAGTGGGAAAGTCAATCAATGTGCTAACACAAAATTCCTTCGTGCGGTGCTAGCCCTTGGATTTGCAGACGATCAACGAGTCGAACAAGCCTGTGAGGAATATCTCGAAAGGAATCTTGACCACGAAGGAGAATGCCACGTCCGGACTGACGGAAATCCCTGCGCTTATGTCATGGTCCACACTCTTCGCTGGCTGAATGAATACCCCACAAATTGGCGGACCAAGAATTATCAGCAGTCTGTCAAGAATATCCAAGACTTCCTTCTTGCCCATGAACTAGCTACAGCGAATTATCCTCGGCGATATCCAGAGCCAAATAAGAACTGGTTCAAATATGGCTACTTCCGCTCCTACCAAAGCAGTATCTTCGAAGCTGCTCAAGCCTTAGTAGAAAGTGGCATCACACAGCATAAGGTTCTTAATAGATCCCTTGAAGTGATCGGCTCATCCTGCATCAATGGAGTGACGTGGAAACCACAATATATTCTAAAGCACTGGCCCATCAAAATATTGCCTCCTCAACGTGGACCCAATGTGGGAAGCCCTTGGCTCTCACTTCGTGGACTACGAATCACTCAAGTCTAAGACTTTGGGAAATCTTTGAATACATCGTCTAGAGTGGGTTTACCGATCTCCTGAAGCTCATAGCGCACTCGAACTGAGGGTTTGTTTATTTTGACGACGCGACCCAAGTCGATGGGTGTACCAATTACAACGACCTCAGCATCAACGGCGTTAATCGTCTCTTCGAGTTCTTTCACCTGCTCTTTTCCATAACCCATGGCTGGAAGAATCTCGCTTAGATGGGTATATTTCTCAAAGGTGGTTTTAATGGATCCGACCGCGTAAGGACGCGGGTCAATAATAACGGCTGCGCCGTATTTTTCTGCTGCTACCCATCCTGCTCCAATTTCCATTCCCCCATGGGTTAATGTTGGGCCATCTTCGATTACAAGGACACGTTTTCCTCGGATAGCCTCTGGGTTGTCGACGAAAAGCGGTGAAGCAGCATCAATGATGATGGTCCGGGGGTTCACCACGCGAATGGTTCGGCGGACCTGTTCGATGCATTCTGGTTCAGCTGTATCGACTTTGTTGATGATGACCACATCAGCCATGCGCAGGTTGGTTTCTCCGGGATGATACATGACTTCGTGTCCTGCACGATGGGGGTCTGCAACGACGATATGGATGTCTGGCACATAGAATGGAAAGTCGTTATTGCCTCCATCAAAGATGATCACATCAGCTTCTTTTTCCGCTTCTTCCAGGATTTTCCCATAATCAACGCCAGCGTACACGATAGCGCCTCTGTTGATGTGAGGTTCGTATTCTTCCATCTCCTCGATGGTCGTTTTATATTTCTTAAGGTCCTCGATGGTTTCGAATCGCTGCCATACCTGCTCTGCCAGATCACCATAAGGCATTGGGTGTCGAATCACAACAACCTTCAATCCCTTATTACGTAGAATCTCAACAACGCGACGGCTTGTTTGACTTTTGCCTGCACCTGTTCGAACTGCACAAATAGCTACAACTGGCTTTTTGCTTTGAAGCATTGTTGTTGCGGGTCCCATTAATCGAAAATCTGCGCCCATCGAGTGGACCCAGGAAGCGAGGTGCATCACATCAATGTGTGCAACGTCGCTGTAGGCAAAAATAACTTGCTCAATGTCATGCTCTTTCACAAGAGCGGGTAAAATATCTTCAGGATATATCGGAATCCCTTTCGGATACAACTTCCCTGCAAGAACTGGCGGATAAGTTCGCTCCTCAATACCAGGGATTTGGGTTGCAGTAAATGCGACGACTTCATATTCTTCGTTGTCACGGAAATACACGTTGAAGTTGTGAAAGTCGCGTCCTGCAGCGCCCATGATAATTACTCGTGTTCGTGCCATAATGAACTACACATCCAGTAATGAGCACGGTTATTACTCCCCAGTAAAAGCATTACGTATCATCAGTTAGAATTGGTAATTGGCGCTCTTGAATTCCAGTTTCAAGGGGAATTGCGTCTTCCTGAACGTGCTTTTTTAGGAAAAAAGCTGTCAACAAAGAAATATAAGTCGCGGTTTACCAGCTCATAGCTAGTGAGGAGATGTTTCATGCGGGGTAAAAGCGGAAAGAATATCCTCCTACTAGGCTTAAGCCTACTTAAGTTTCTAATTGCTCCCTTTCTCAGACGGCAGAGATAGGGTGCATCATATACACTTGGGATGAAGTTTTTTTCCCGTTGGGCTTTGTCCCAGTGAATTCTCTTTTTTGTTAATCACTTGATACTGGTCTCGCCATGTACCGGGCAACGACCGCTAAAACCGCACCGAGAAGAGCGGGTGAATTAAGGAGAATTAAAGGCCACACAACAGGAGATATTCCAGCTACATAGTATCCGACGAAGAGAATGATGAGACTAAAGATACCCATGCCTGCTCCAAGACCAATGATGAATCGACCCGTTCCAATCCGGTTCACCAGAAAGAGTGCAGATCCTAGGATCACTGCAATTCCTCCAAAGGATGCAATCCAACTGAGAACTGACAAAAGGAGGTTCACATAATAGGCAACTTCTGCTGGGAGACCCAGAATCGCAACAATCATTGGTAGATATGCCCATAAGCCAATTCCGCCAATGGCACCAGCGGAAATCATAAGAAGTCCACCAATGAGACCAATAACGAATGGTAGTTTATTTTCCAAGGTGGGATTCCTCCCGCAAGGTTAGCGGCTATAAGAATTTAAAATGATAGTATACATGTCTCATTGTGGATGAAGAAATGGTATGGTGCCTTCATTGATGATAGAGACAAACTTTTATAACTCCACACAAAGAACGTGCAGCTACCAGAGGTCGAATAGTAATGATGGAAAGAAGTCTAGCCTATGACCGTGCGATCACCATTTTTAGTCCGGAAGGTCGATTATACCAAGTTGAGTATGCGTTAGAGGCAGTACGGCGTGGCAAAACAGCAATTGGTGTGAAAGCCGCAAATGGTGCGGTAATTGGTGTTCACAAAGAAGCCACCTCCCCTCTTATGGATTTAGAGCAAATCCAAAAAATCTACGTTGTCGATAAACACATTGGCTGTGCCATCGCTGGACTACATGCCGATGCTCGGGTTCTAGTAGATTTTGCCCGTGTTCAAAGCCAAATCAATCAAATCACATATGGTGAGCCCATTGATGTGGAAGTTCTCACCAAGAAAGTCTGTGACCTGAAACAAAACTACACACAAGTCGGCGGCATTCGACCCTTTGGTGTTTCATTGTTGATTGCCGGTGTCGATTCGCAAGGTCCGCAGATTTTCACAACTGATCCTTCAGGTTCTTATTGGAGCTGGCGGGCTACTGCGATCGGTTATAATTCTGAAGCAGCTCGGGAATATTTGGCAAAGCACTATAAACCCTCCATCAAGTTGATGCCTGCTGCAGTTAAACTCTGTATCGATACCCTTCGACAAGTCGTCGAAGAGAAACTCGATGAAGAAGCCATGGAAATTTCCATTGTAGACACGGAAAAACAGGTCTTCACTCCATTAACCAACGAAGAGATTCGTAGTTTACTCGAATAATTTGAGGAACCTAAACTACCTTCAATAGCAGTGAAATTAGTGACAAAATAGTGGACTTCAGTCTATGTCCCAGTCTTCATCGTCGTCTGCTTTCTTCTCTTTCTTCTTTTTCCCTTTGATGATCTGAATTTGATTGTCCAATGGTCGGTCAATACGCAGCACGTTATCTGCTGCATTTTGGACAGCGACACTAAAGCCGGGTTCAAATCCAATTGCCAGTGTTTCTAAACCATGTTCTCGGGCTCGGCGAAGAATAGGTGCTGTTCTGGCATGACGGCTAAATATTACTAGAAGTTTAGTTGCATCACCTAAAACCAAGTCCATCGATTCAATGGCCATGTGTAAGTGAACATCGGAGGTGGTAACAACTGGTGTAAATCCGCTATTCGATATTGCTTCTAGCAATTTGGTACTCGCTCGTTCATTCAAATAAACCTTAGCGACACCAATTTTTCCAAACTCTTTGATTTGGCTCTTCAAGTCATCCAATCGGACATCGAATTCGCGACGCAAAACATTAGGGCCATCAATAAGCAGGGCTACTCTTCCCGAGCGACGCAGTCGAGATACCAATCGTACCAAGCTTCGGATGCGTCCCGTTCGTGATGACATAGATGTTCTAACTCGATTGAGTTGATATAGTTTATAAACGAAGGAAATTGTTCTTTCCTCAATCCACAGTGCTACGCCTTAATTCTTTTGTTTCCAATACGGAAAGTTTAACTGCCTGTCCTTGAAGTAAAGCAGAGCAGGGATAGCCTCATGAAACAGGTCATCGAGCAAGAAAAGGCATGGGAAATGATTCGTGGTGCGAAGAGTGCAGGTGGTCAAATCATTTCCGCTACAATCCATGTCCGCATTTCTGAAAGCAACACTAATTCTGATTTCCAGAAAACAGTGAGCGCGATATTAGCGGATGGATTTTCAAAACCACGAGGACGCGCAGTTGTTGTGTGGGGCGAAAAATCAGCTGATATCAGTGATGTTGCCAGCCTTTGGCTCCATTATGGGCAAGTCGAATCGACCGAAATCCTCTCAACCTGTCGGAATCTTGCAGGTAAAGCAGGATTTGGTGAAACTGGAAAGTTGCGACTCACCTGTGTGATAGAATTTTCTGAACGTAACCGCGTGGTAACCTTACATGATTTGGCGTATCCTGCCCGGGGAGGGGAAGCTGTCGCAGACACCATTGCACTAAGGCCATTCAAAGCCGTCAGTGATAAAGGTGAATATACTTTTCAAACGGTTCCCGAATTAAAGGAATTTCTCACTAAAGTCAAGGATGCGGAGACCCATCGATTTGATGACAAGACGGGTAAATGGGTGCGCTGGGTCGAAGTAGAACAACAGGAAGACAAACTCGTTGTCAACATACCTAGACAGAAAGGATCGAAAACTCTGCAAATCGATCTTCAGACAGGTAAAGTTGAGGAAAAGAAATAGTTGTCCCTCTACCTCTCTTTTCTAAGGAGCAGGCTTTTAGCCTGAAAGTTCCATTATCTACTCCCCACCTATCATTCATTAGCAAAGTGAGGTAGCTTTTGATGACCGAAGAAGAACAACAAGAACTCGAAGAAGAAAAGAAAACCGAAGAAAAACGTAACGTAGCTAAACAACTGGCAACCTCATTTCCCAAGTTCCTTGTGAACGGCTTAATTGTGATTGGACTTGGACTATTCTATATTTTCGTTATCCCACTCTTCGCTATGTTAGATGCATTTCCAATACTTGTGCTTCCGACAATTTTGGATCCTGCCGGTATCATTCTCACCGGGTACTCGCTAATCCGCATCGGAGTGCTGTTAGTTATACTGCTATTTGGAATCGAAGCCCTCCTTCAATTTGCCCGTTCCGCCGATGCCTTCTCCGATTACATTATTAGCCGGCTTCCAGGCATGCGATCAACAGACCGCTACCATCCCCGACGGATTCCCCTTAACTTAATTTACATCTTCATGATCTTAGCAGTCTATGTCATTGTCTCACCGATTCTTCTACCAGGATTATTTCCAATCCAGGTTCTCCAACCCTATTTCCATATTCTTGCCGTTGCACTCGTTCTCTTTTTTGTATTGATGTTTGTCTACGATTTAGCAAAATCCATCCAAAAATCTGCGAAACGAGGTATTGACAAATTTGGCAAACGAATAGCTCGTCGGTATGAAGTGGACGATGAGGGCTCAGAGAAAATGGAAACCGATTATTAAAGTTATCCAGTTGGTTTGGCTGTAGTTTCCACTTCTGTGGAAGGGCGTTTACGACTTGTGGTCTTAGGGGCAACTTTAGCGATATCTCCAAGAATAACAGCAGTTTTTCGTAATCCGCCCAAGCGCATTACCTTACCCGAAGGTGGATCAAGCCCTATCAGAAATTGGGTTTTCGCATCAATGTCATTTACACGCACAAAGGACCAGAATTCACGCAAAGCTTTCAGTTGTGGCTGAACATGTTCGGTGAAAGCTTCTTCACTGAATTTTGAAAACTCAATCCGAAGATACCAGGTGTCTTGCATATCCTTGAGGATATTTGCAGATAATCCATGCATTTCCATAAGAAATGTCAGGAGCGGTTCAAGAGCATCATGATGAACAATATCGCCATCCGGGTCCAGACTCACTAAACCACGTTTCAAGTCAACAATAAAAATCCCATTTCCTACTCCGAAATACCATCGATTCTCAATTGCATAACTGTAAACCTTTTGTTTTGTCTTTTTTTCTAAATATTCAGTAAACACTTTGAAATTGGCTTCAGGATCTTCCTTTTGAAATTGGACAAAGCGGCGAAAATACGCAAGTGGATACCGTGGTTCGTGGGGGTGGTCCCTTTTTGCCCCAGATTTCAAATAAGATTCTAAGGCTCGTATGCTCACTTGATAGCAAAACGAAGGCAAATCAGAAGTCCTCGCTCCTAACGTGATCAGGATATTAAGAAAGACACGATCTGGGCATAATGGTCGGATTGTACACCGCATACGATCTCGTTGGCATTCTTTGCATGTGGTTGCCATTCGCGTGAGGACTTGGGTAAGCATGAACCGACCCATCGTTGGATTCCCGAGTTCCTCCAACTGCTCAAATCGGTCCTGATACTTCATGTACACACTCTATCACCCAATGCTACCAAGTAAAACGCGGCTCGTCACCCTTTATTCGAAGCTTTATTCAATTAGACAGCCTCTACAAACGCCTAGAAGCTTCTAAATATTTCGGTATTCGAATGGACTGATAAGCTTCTCATTTCCTGATATTGGACGTATTCTTTTAGCCTGAATCGTCGTAACTGGATTTTCCTCAAGATGAGCAAAGCATAAAAGACCTGAAGCTCCCCATCGAAGCGAATTTCGCTCATAAAATCACCCCAGGTGTTTACACTCATGACGGAACGAATTATTGACCTTCGAATTCATGGTCGAGGAGGCCAAGGAGCATGGACTGCGTCAATCCTCCTAGCCCGTGCCGCCATCATGGAAGGCAAACACGCACAATCCTTCCCCTTTTTTGGACCGGAACGGAGTGGGGCTCCCGTTGAAGCCTTTGCTCGAATCAGTAACGAAGAAATCGAATTGCACAGCAAAGTGTATGAACCCGACTATGTCGTGGTCATTGATCCAACACTTCTTGCCCAAGTGCCCGACACTATTGTCGCGGGCACTAATACTAAGACCAAACTCATTGTCAATACTCGAGAAGATGCCAAGACCCTTGCAAAAAAACTGGGTTTCAAAGGTGAAGTTTGGACCCTTGCTGCAACGGATCTCGCCCGCGAAATAATTGGACGACCCATTGCTAACACTGCCATGTTAGGAGCGTTAATTCGTGCTACCAGTTTAGTTAAACTGGATAGCTTATTCAAAGAGGTCAATGAGCAATTTGGTGACCGTATTGGTGAGCGAAACGTGACCGTCATCCAACGTGCGTATAATGAGGTGCAGAAGCATGCCTGAAAAGCAACCTGGATCAAAAGACATCCCTGCCGCAGGAGTGTGTTGGAAACCCGCTACCAATTACAAAACCGGAGACTGGCGTAGCAAACGACCAGTCCGTGACGAAGAAAAATGCACACGCTGCCTCACCTGCTGGATTTTCTGCCCCGATGCAGCAATCAGCTGGAATGGCAAAGACATCCACTTTGACCTAAACTACTGCAAAGGTTGTGGCATTTGCGCCGAAGAATGCCCAGTCAAATGCATCGAAATGAAAGATGAGTGAGACACATGCCTGTTAAACAAAAACTCATGGGAATCAATGGTGACGAAGCAGTCGCCTATGCAGCCAAACATGCTCTCGTTGACGTCTGCGCCGCATACCCTATCACCCCACAAACGATTATTGTAGAGAAATTCGCTGAATTTGTCGCGAATGGTGAAGTTGAAACTGAATTCGTTCGTGTCGAATCTGAGCACAGTGCTCTCAGCGCTTGCCTTGGCGCTTCAGCCGCAGGGGCTCGCACCTTTACCGCCAGCGCCGCAAATGGCATTGAACTCATGCACGAAGTCATCTTCCTCACCTCCAGCATCCGCCAACCCATCGTCATGGCCGTCGCCGACCGCTCACCCAGCGGACCCATCAACATTCATGGTGACCAAACCGTCTCCCTCGCTCAACGCGACACCGGTTGGATCATGATCTACTGTGAAAACTCACAAGAAGCCTATGACGCCACCCTCCAAGCCTTCCGCATTGGTGAACACCCCGATGTCCAACTCCCCGTCATGACCATGCTTGACGGCTTCGTCCTCACGCACACCCTCGAAAACGTCTACCTCCTCAACGAAGCTGATGCCCACAAATTCGTCGGACGCCGCCAACCCATGATGCTCACCATCGACGGTAAACAAGTCCCGCTCAAACTCGATCCTACAACACCCATCACCATCGGACCCCTCCAGCTTTTTGACTATTACATGGAATCCAAATTCCAACACAGCCAAGCCATGGAAAAAGCCCGCCCCGTCATCACCCAAATCAACAACGAATGGGCTCAACTCACAGGACGTAAATATGGCGACGGCTACCTCCAACCCTTCAAAGTTAACGACGCCGACGCTGTCATCCTTACCAGTGGCAGCTCAGCCGGCACCGCACGGTTCGTCGCCCGACAACTCCGCGCCCAAGGCAAGAAGGTCGGTCTCCTCAAACTCCGCACTTTCCGCCCATTCCCCGACAAAAAACTTGCCAAACTCCTCGCTGATGTCCCTGTCTTAGGCATCTTTGAGCGAACCCATACCACCGGTAGCCTCGGTGGTCCCCTCTTCAATGAGGTGCGCAGTGCTCTTTACGACCATGACACCCGCCCTACCATCCTTGGCTACTACGGCGGACTCGGCGGACGTGACGTAACCCCCGACCACTTCAACGCCATCTACAAAGAACTCCTCAAAATCAAGGACACGGGTAAAGTCCCACGTAATCCCATCAAATACATCACCGTGAGAAAATAACCCGGAGGAAAAAGAAACATGACCCAAGAAACCCCCCAATGGCGACCCCGCCTCAAAGACATTGCTGAGCAACAAGAACTCTTCACCAGTGGCCAACGCCTCTGCGCCGGCTGCCCCGCCGGCTCTATGGCCCGCATGGCCATGCACGCCCTCCCCCGACCCCACAACACCATCGTCAGCCAAGCCACCGGCTGCCTCGAAGTCGCCTCCACCATCTACCCCTACACCGCTTGGCGCGTCCCCTGGATGCACTCCCTCTTCGAAAACGCCCCCGCCAACGCCAGCGGCATCGAAGCCGCCTACAAAGCCCGCAAACGCCAAGGCCTCGAAGACGACATCCCTGATCTCCTCGTCTTCAGTGGCGACGGCAGCGGATTCGACATCGGCGTCCAAGCCGCCAGCGGCGCCATCGAACGCCGCCACAACTTCCTCTACATCATCTACGACAACCAAGCCTACCAGAACACTGGGATTCAACGCTCTGGTGCAACCCCCAAATATGCGTGGACGACGACCAGCCAAGTTGGAAAAGCTGTTCCTGGAAAACCCATCTGGAAGAAACCCATAGCGTTAGTGTATGCTGCGCATGATCCAGCGTATTGTGCGACAGCGTCCGTGTATCATTGGCGTGACTTTATGATGAAAGTGCGGAAGGGAATGGAGAAGCAGGGTCCCGCGGTAATTGTTGTGTTAGCCCCCTGTCATCGGAACTGGCGGTATCCAGAGGAACTGGGGATGAAAATGGCGAAACTCGCGGTAGAAACTTGTTTCAATCCCTTATGGGAGTACGATGGTGAGACTCGAGAATATACCATGTCATCACCGAGTTTGCGGTATGT